>NZ_JBYCKI010000120.1:0-5639 GCF_057473305.1 Thiomonas sp. TH-17 | reverse complement strand
GCTCGACGTCATGAAGAAAATCGGCATCGGCGCTGAGTGAGCCGCAATCACTGCACTCGAAATAATCGACTCCGTCGCGCCGTACGAAGAATCTTGACGGCTTTGCGCATATCGGACATTTCATCCACCTACCCCCGACCTAATCCGTCAGAATCACCATACGCTTTTAACCACCACAGGCAGGTGATTGGATGCAGCCGGTCGGCATAATGGCGCCCTTTATAGAAGGAGCGCCATCGTCACCCGTAGACGTCGCCGGTCAATCGACAATTAAAGTCAAGTTTTGCATGCCGGTCCCTGCACCGTCACCGTTCCCAGCACCTTGCCGCTGGCGGCATCCTTGGCAGTGAAGGTCGTGCCAGGACGCGTCCAGGGCCCTGTCGATGAGCTGCCCACGGCGCCGCCGGCAGCAAAGAGTTTCTCATCGGCAGCCGAGCCCACATAGATCTGCACGCTGTTGACGCCGGCCAGGCTGCTGACATTCCAGCTCACCTTGGCGACGGCAGCCGGATCGCAGGCCGCCATGCTGCCGGGTACGACGCTGATCACGCTGGCTTGCTGCGGCATCACCGTAGCATGTTCTGCACTAGAAGTGGTGTTGGAAGCTGACGGAACGCCCACACTTGGTGATTGCTGGTGACAAGCAGTCAGCAACATCACCGCGGGGATCAGTGCGATCAATTTATTATTCAGGCGATTCATAAGCTGTACTCTAGTTTGGCAAGTTGAACTCACAATTGAGTTTGGGTGGCGGTAGCTGGCACACAGATCGCTCTATGGAAGGTCTGAACAAGTTCAGATCTTCCACAAGCCATGGATGGCTTGCCGCGCAGCAAGCACACCCGTACTTGTTGCAGCGTAGCCGAGTACGGACCTGTGCCGGACTCGGCGCCCTCTGGCAAGTCCAAGGTGGACTTGTTCAGAGGTTTCCTATATGCACTCAGCGTGAAAGCCATATCAATCAAATGGCGCGAACGGGAGAGTGCAGTTTTATTGCGCATTCCAATTCACTCCACTGGACATCCGGCGTATAGTGCTTTCGCACATAATCCTGGCCAAGAGTTGAGCGCATAGTCCAAAGCAAGTCGTCATCGAGCAGGCTCAGCACACAGCGCGCATAAGCCCCAGGATCTTCGCATACTGTAAGCGCATCACACTCGGGCAAGCCTTGCGCGCCTATTGGAGTGGTCACGCACGGCAAGCCAAAGGCCATCGCCTCAACCACCTTGCCCTTGACACCTGCCCCGAATCTCAGCGGGGCAATTGCGACGCGCATTTTTGTATAGCAGTTTACAAGCTCCTCATCGGACACGAAGCCAGTCACTTTAACGTGATCGTCGCCAAGTGCAAGCACCGCATCCGATGGGTTGGAACCTACAATATTAAGACAGATTTCCGGTTTTTGACGAACGATCATTGGCAGCACGTTTTCAACAAACCAAATGGCAGCATCGACATTGGGTGTATGAGCAAAGCCCGCGACAAACAATATGTCATGTCGTGCTGTGATGTTGGCAGCCGGATTTGCAAGCAGCGATTCAAACGCGTACAGTGCAACTGTATGCGCCGTTACCGTTGGAGCATTTTCCGATAACCATTTCGCGACATAAGCAGTTTCAGTATCTGACGGATAGAATACTGCGTCTGATTTGCGCCAAATATCTCTTTCAAGTTCATCAAAAAAATCTCGCTCTTTGCGCAAATCCGCTGTAGGCGTGATTCGCATTTGCTCTTCTATACGTAAGTGATGAATATCAACTCCGTTATAAAGTATCGGCGCACCGCAATAGCGTCGAATAGGCTCTATAAACTGCACGGTAATATGTGGCCGACTCAGAACCACAACGTCGAGTGCCGCACCGTGCTCGCGAATCCAATCCTCAAATTTTCCGACGTGTTCGCTTCCGCATACCACCTCGACCCCAATTTGCTGCAACAACGGTGCGTAGACAGGATCACAATAATGGTTATCCGGCCAAAACTTCACGCGATATCCATGCTCGATAAAACGCTTGATTATATCCAGCATCATTCGCGACCCTGCGTCCCGGTCAGGCTGTGGAATATAGTGATCCACGACTAGGGCCAAGTGCGCGCGCTTGTCGCGCCCGCGCGCGCGGAACACATTCTCCGAGTTGGGAAAATGATCTGCCTCCAGCGCCGATTGCCAGCGCTGGCGAAAGGTGTGCTGATTGCGCGTCTGATAGGCCTTGACTCCACTGCCGGTGTCAGTGCCATGCGAGACGCCCTCGTAGTGCACCACGACTGAAGCGGGCTGGTAGTACACCTTGAGCCCAGCCTCGCGCACCTTGAATGCAAGGTCCGTATCTTCGTAGTAGGCCGGCGCGTAGATTTCATCAAAGCGACCCAGTTGCTCGAACAAGGCCTTGCGGATCAGCAGCGAAGCGCCCGAGCAGTAGTCGGTTTCGCGCAGATAGTTGTAGATACTGCGCTCGGGATCATCGAGGCGACCGTAGTTCCAGGCGCTGCCGTCGTTCCAGACGATGCCTCCGGCTTCCTGCAGGCGGCCATCGGGATACACCAGTTTCGATCCCGCCAGGCCGCAATCGGGATAGCGCTGGAACACGTCCAGCAGCGCATCCAGCCAGCCTTCGGTAACTTCGGTATCGTTGTTGAGGAAGTACGCGTATTCGCCGCGCGCGAGTCCCGCCGCGCGATTGCACGAACGCACGAAGCCCAGGTTCTCGGGGTTCTTTTCGTAGCGCAGGCCGCTGACCTTGGCCAGTTGGTCGATGTCCGCTTCGCCCGATGCATCCTCGGCGACGATCACCTCGAACGGTACGCGCGGCGGATGCGCCATGATCGAGTGCAGGCAGCGCGCGGTGACATCCAGCTTGCCGTAGCTCGGGATGATGATGCTGACTTGCGGTTGGTGATAGGCGGGAAACACAAGACCCGCGATGGGCGTCGCACATGATGTCGGTTGCTCCGCTGCTGGCAACCGTGCCGCCACATCGGGCGATGGGGCCGCAAGTGCAACATCGACCACATGAGGCAATGCCGGAGCTGGCTTAGCGCCACGCGCGGACTGCTTGCGCGCGCGCCGCGCCTGCAACTCTTGGCGGATGCCGGCGCGGTCACCACGCATCCAGCGCACCACCATACGCACAGGCAACGTAAAAGCCCACGAGCGCGAATGAAGCATTTCTTCCAATGAGCGCCGTGACTCGGCCAACTCGCCTGCAAGACGCTCGGCATAGGCTTTCTGCCGCGACTGCTCATCGCGCAGGCCCGCCAGCAGCGTGTCGCGGTCATCCCGTTCGCGGGCTAGATGATCGATACGCTGACCGAGCGCCTCACGCTCGCTCGCCAGCACTTCGTACCTGGCCCGCAAGGCACCCAACTCTTCGCGCGCCGACGCGTGCGCATAGGCCAACTGCTCGCCGTTCAAGGCAGCGGTTTCGACCTTGGCAGTTACTCCTTCAACATGCAGACTCAGAGCAACAAGCTGCCGCTCTATGTCGCGCCCCCAACGCTCCATCTCGTCCTTCTCCGTTATCAGCCTGCGACGCTCCGCGTCCGTCACAGTCAACTGTGACTGGAGATCTGATCGCTCGTTGCTCAAGTTCAAGACTCGTCGATCAAGCTCGATTTTACTCAAGTGCAATGCATTGACTTGGCTATTTTTCAAATCGTATTCATATTGTAAGTGACGAATCTGTTGCGCCAAGTCCGAATTTCTGCTGCGCTCGCCGCCAATTTGCTGCTCAAGGACAAGCGCCAAACCCTTGATGCGTTCGCTCTCATCTTGCGCGGCGCTGAGGTGATTACGCGTCAGGCCAAGCTCGGCTTCCAAGTCGTGAGTTCGACGCTGTAACTCGTCACGCTCGGCCTGCAACCGCTGCATCTGCTCCCGAACCTCGGCCAGATCATGTTCGAGCCGCTTGGCCTGCGCAGCAGCTCGTTCATGCGCGTCATGCGTGGCGGCAAGCTGATTGCGCGCGTTACTGAGTTCGGCTTCTAAATGCTGCGCATGCCGCACAGTCTCGACATGCTCGGCTTGCAAACTTTGAACTTGCTTGTGTGCTGTTTGCAGATCGGCCTCAAGGCCTTGGCCCCATGCCACGGTGTTCTCATGCTCGCCCTGCAGCGCCATGACGCGCGCCTGCCGCTCGGCCAAGTCACGCTCTAGTTGGTGGGCCCAAGCCGCGACGCTTTCGTGCTCGCTGACAAGTTCGCCGTGACGCTGCCGCAAGCCACACAGGTCAAGATCAAGCGCTTGTGCATGGGCCAGCGCTGCCTCGTGGGCTTGAACGGTGGCCTGATGATGCTGCTGCAGTTCGCGGTGCTCCTTGTCCAGGCCCTGCGCCCAGCGCGCGACCTCGCGATGCTGCAGGTAGAGATCCTCGACCTCGGACATGAGCAGTGAAGCGTGCAGCCGACCTCGAATCTGCGCTTCTTTGGCTGAGGCGACAGCGATAAAGTAAACAGGGTCGGCCAGCTTGGCCGAGCGCTGTGTGACTTCACGCCCGTCATCGGTGAATGGCACGAGCTTGGCGTCGTTGGCCGCGGTTTGCAGAGGAAAAATGGCGCTGCCCACCGCAAGGCGCTGACCGAAGTAACGCAACGCCGCAAACTGCGAGCGCAGCACGGCGTCGAATTCGGCAAAGTCCAGTTCCTTGACATGAAACTCGTTGTGATAATTCCCGTGCTCGGAATAGATCGGACGGTTGGGCGAGGAAATGACGAGGATTCCGTCCTGGCGCAGCACGCGCCGGACCTCGGACAGCATTTCCAGATGACGATCGTGGTGCTCAATCGTCTCGAAGGAAACAACGACGTCCACGCTCGCATCTGCAAGCGGGATTTCGGCGGCATCACCCAGTTTGAATTGCAGTCTTGGGGTGGCTATGTACGCTGATCGCGCATGCTCCACGACTTCGGCTGCGACATCGACGCCAATCACGGATCGCGCGGACCCAGCCAGCAAGGCACTGCCATAACCCTCGCCGCAAGCGATATCCAGAACGTCTTTGTCCGTGCACAAGGCCGCGCACCAGGCATAGCGATGCAGGTGCTCGTGCCTGATCGCGCCCGACTCGGTCGGCAGGTAGCGCTCGCCGGTGAATTTCATGACATTGACTCCAGCACTTCGCGGCTTGCTGACTGCATCGGCATGCCGACCAATCCGTGGCGTATGGAGCTCTGGATTGCCTTGAAAACAAGGACGTCGTGCATCCAGTGCTGCTGCGTATGATCCCGCTGAGTAACCGTTGCAATGGCAACATCCACCGAGCAATCACCAGGAGGGAATATAAGGTCCAAACCAGTCAAAAGATCGCCTTGGGCAAACTCAGTCAAGCGCGCTGCTCAATTCTTCACGCAAATCATCCAGCGCCTCCACCCCCACCGACAGCCTTACCAGCCCGTCGCTGATGCCCAGCCGCTTGCGCTGCGCGGGCGGGATGGAGGCGTGGGTCATGATGGCGGGGTGCTCGATCAGGCTTTCCACGCCGCCCAGCGATTCGGCCAGGGCGAACAGGTGGCAGCGCTCCAGCATGCTGCGCGCTTTCTTCAGCCCACCCTTGACCTCGATGCTGATGATGCCGCCGTAGCCCTGCATCTGGCGTTTGGCCAGCGCGTGCTGCGGATGGCTCTTGAGTCCGGGATAGATCACG
>NZ_JBYCKI010000119.1:0-11997 GCF_057473305.1 Thiomonas sp. TH-17 | reverse complement strand
TCGATCTTGGCGATCTGGGATTTCTTTTCCTCGGCACTCAACTTGTCGTCAGCCGCGATCTTGGTGCGCTTGGTGAACAGGCCAAGCTGGCGGATGGGCACGAGCTGCGCATTGGTCGAGGGCTTGAAGCCCGCCAAGCCAAGGCGCTTGAGCGCCTCTTTCTGCTCGGCGGTCTTGCCATAGTTGAAGAAGAAATCGCCGATCTTGGTCTTCTCGGCCTGCGGCAGATCCTTGCGGTACACCAGCGGATCGGAGGGAATGAGCGGCGACTTCCAGATCACCTTGATTTTGTCGAACGCGGCGGGCTGTACCAGCTTCAGGCGGTCCATGCTCTCGGTGTTGTTGGTCGCCACGTCCACCTGCCCGTTGGCGACAGCCATGGCATTGGACTCATGGTTGGCGCTGCGCGTGACCTTGAAGAAGGTTTTCGGGTCGATGTTGTGCTTGGCAAACACGTAATAGCTCGGCACCAGAAAGCCCGAGGTGGAGTTGGGGTCGCCAATGCTGAAGCTCAGTGACTTGCCGTCTTTGAGCATCTCGTCGAGGGTGTTGATGGGGCTCTTTTTGTTGACGATGAGCAGCGAGTAGTAACCGTCCGAGCCGTCTGCGGCAATGGTCTGGGCGAAGACTTCGCCGTCGGATCGGTCCACCGCTTCCATCGCCGACTTGTTGCCGAACCAGGCCACCTGCACCTTGTTGAAGCGCATGGCTTCGATCACGCCGGCATAGTCGGGGGCGAAGAAGGGTTTGACTTCATAACCGGTCTGCTTGGCCATTTCAGCCAGCACAGGCTCCCAGTCCTTTTTCAGATTGGTGCTCGATTCGGTGGAAATGATGCCGAAGTTGATGGTGGCAGCCTGCGCTGCGGCGCTCAGGCCGATGGCGCAGATGGCGGAGATGAGTGCTTTTTTGAACATGGTGAAACTCCCTGAGGTTGTGAAAAAAGGAAGGTGGCTTCAGACCCGGCTCAGGCCGCCCGGGCCAAGACCTGCACGGTCTGAAGGGGCGCAACAAACGGGTCGGCCTCGGGGTTGACCTCGGCCTGCGCGGGCATGAGGATTTCATCGGTCTGCACGCCATAAAGGCTGCGCAGCATGTCCGGGGTGAGAGCGGCCGACGGGCCGTCGTACACCACCCGGCCCGCGTTGAGGGCGATGGTGCGCGGGCAATAGCGCAGCGCCATTTCAACCTGATGCAAAGAGACCAGCACGGTCACGCCATCTTCGCGATTGATGCGAGTGAGAATTTCCATCACCCGGCGCGAAGACTCCGGGTCGAGAGAGGCGATGGGCTCGTCGGCGAGCACCACCCGCGCCTGCTGCACCAGGGTGCGCGCAATGGCGGCGCGTTGCTGCTGGCCGCCTGAAAGAGTGGAGGCGCGCTGGTGCGCCTGCTGCGCAATGCCCACGCGGTGCAGCGCTTCAAGGGCGCGTTCGCGCTCCTTGCGGGTGAACCAGCCAGTCCAGCCGCGCAGCCAGTGGGTGCGGTGCAACTGCCCCACGAGCACATTGGTGATGACGGGCAGTCGCCCCACCAGATTGAACTGCTGGAACACCATGCCCACGCCGGCGCGCACGCGGCGCACATTGCGGGCGATGCGGCCCTGACTTTGCACCACGTCCTCGTTGATGCGAATTTCAGAGGCAGAGTCTCTGTCCGCCGCCACCAGACCGGCCAGGTGGCGCATGAGGGTGGACTTGCCCGAGCCGGAGGCCCCGATGAGCGCCACCATCTCGCCTTTGCCGATGTGCAGATCAATGTCGCACAGCGCATGGCGGCCATTGGCGAAGTGTTTGTTCAACTGGGTGACGCGGATAGCGGTTGTCATGGCAATCCTTTGGAAATTTGTCTAGACATGTCGGCAGTTTGCAGGCTGGATGTGACAAAGGCTTGACGTTTTTGAGAACTTTTTGTTACATGTGCGGCGAAGTGCCGCACATCGCCGCGGTCGTTCAGATCACCCGCCGCCCTTCGCGCCAGACGGCCCGCACCACGGGGTGCACCGAGCCGTCTGGCAGGGTGACGGGTTGGACCTGCACCAGATCGGCGCGCAGACCCAGCGCGATCTGACCACGGTCGTCGAAGCCCAGTGAGGCGGCCGGGTGGTGCGTCACCATGCGCACGGCCTGTGGCAGGTCGATGCCGTCTCGTTGGTGCAGCGTGAACACGGCGCTCAGCAGACTGCCCGGGACGTAATCAGAAGAGAGGATGTCGAGCAGGTCCAGGCGCGCGAGTTCGGCTGCCGCCACGTTGCCCGAATGCGAGCCGCCGCGCACCACGTTGGGCCCGCCCATCACGGTGAACAGGCCCATTTCGCGCGCCGTCTGCGCGGCGGCGACTGTGGTGGGAAATTCGGAAATCCGGGCGCCTTCATCGCCCGCTTGCGCCACATGTTCAGGCGTGGTGTCGTCGTGGCTGGCCAGGGTGATGCCGTGGGTTTTGGCGTAGTCGACGAAGTAGGCGCGATGCGGCTTCGCAAAGCGCGTCTGCAACTCGGACGCCTCGGCCACCTTGGACTGAAATTTGGCTTCGCTCCAGCCTTTTTTGCCGGTGTAGTAAATGCGGGCATGCTCGATGTTTTCCCACTGTCGCTGCCCTGGCGTGTGGTCCATCAGCGAGAGCAGTTTGAGCAGCGGATGGTGGTGAAACGGGGTGAACAGGCTGATGGTGTTGGGCGCGGGCAGTTCGCAGCGCACATGCAGCAGATGGTCGGCGCGCAGCACGCCGCGCGCCCTGCAATCGCTCAGGCAGGCGAGCAGGGGGTTCCAGTCTTTGCCGCGCAGGCTGTCGGTGTCGGCCTCGCCCACGCCGATGGCGTCGAGCACGGTGGTGATGCCGGCAGCGGCGATTTCGCCATCGTGCGCCAGCAATGCGGGCAGCACCGCCCAGTGCACGCCCGGGCGCGGCATGAGGTGGCGTTCCAGGTTGTCGGTGTGCAGTTCGATGAGGCCGGGAATCAGCAGGTCGCCGCCCAGATCGATGGCTTGTGGCGAGGTGGCCGGTTCGGTGTCCAGGCCGCGGATCAGTCCGTCCTCGGCGTAAAGGCTGCCCAGCACGATGTCGTCGGCGGTGACGATATGGGCGTTGGTCAACAGCAGGCTGCTCATGAGAAACTCGCCGGGCCGCCCCAAGAGTTTCTCGCCCCTTGAGGGGAGAACCGAGCGAAGCGAAGGTTTTTGGGTGGGCTCATGCAGCACTCCGGAAGGTTTGCATCGAAACGCGGCGGGTGGCTACGGCTGCGGCCACGGCGGGGTCGTGGAACACACCGACGATGGCCGCGCCGCGCGCGCGCGCTTCGCCGATCAGCGCGATGACGGTTTGGGTATTGGCCGCGTCGAGCGAGGCGGTGGGTTCGTCGAGCAGCAGCAAGGCGCGGGGCTTGATCAGGCTGCGGGCAATGTTGACCCGTTGCTGCTCGCCGCCGGAGAACGTGGCCGGGGGGAGCGTCCACAGCGAGGCAGGAATGCGCAGACGCTCCAGCCATCGCCCCGCTTCCTCGCGGGCAGCACGCACGGCGGCTTCGTCGGCAGTGCGGCCTTCGAGCAGGGGCTCCGCCACCACATCGATGGTGGGGACGCGCGGGATGACCCGCAGGAACTGGCTGACGTAGCCGATGGTCTGCTGGCGCAGGGCCAGCAGCTCGCGCGGCGAGGCGCGGGTGAGGTCGATGGCGTCTGGCGTGCCCGGATGCAGCATGATCCGACCCTCATGCGCGCGGTAATTAGCGTAGATGAGTTTGAGCAGGGTGCTTTTTCCCATGCCCGAAGGGCCGTCGAGCACCACGCATTCACCGCGATGCACTTGCAGATCGACATTTTGGAGGACGTCGATCACGGTGCCGTGCTGTTGATGCAGGACGAAGCGCTTGCTCAGGTTTTCGATGTGCAGGAGAGGGGAAGTCATGACGGCAACACCGAGGAAACGAGGAGTTGGGTATAGGTGTGTTCGGGGTCGTCGAGCACTTGGTCGGTGAGGCCGGATTCGACGACCTGCCCGCGTCGCATGACCAGAGTGCGGTGCGCCAGCAGCCGCGCCACGGCGAGGTCGTGCGTGACCAGGACGGCCGCGAGCCCGAGCTGGCGGGTGAGGTGGCGCAGCAGATCGAGCAGCCGCGCCTGCACCGAGACATCCAGCCCCGAAGTGGGTTCGTCGAGAAACATCAGCCGGGGCAGGGTGATGAGGTTGCGCGCGATCTGCAGTCGCTGCTGCATGCCGCCAGAGAACTTGTCGGGCGTGTCGTCGATGCGGGCCGGGTCGATTTCCACCCGCTCCAGCCAGGTCAGCGCCTGGCTTCTGAGGTCGGCGTAGTTGCGCTGGCCGAGCGCCATGAGCCGCTCGGCCACATTGGCCCCGGCGGACACGTTCATGCGCAGTCCGTCGGCGGCGTGCTGGTGCACGAAGCCCAGGTCGGTGCGGGCCAGCGCGCGGCGTTCGCCTTCGGGCAGGGCGTATAGGTCGCTGGGGCCGTGTTCGCGCCGGTTGAACAGCACGCGGCCGCCATCGGGCGGGGCGTGTCCGGCCAGGCTGTGCAGCAGCGAGCTTTTGCCCGAGCCGGATTCGCCGACGATGGCCAGCACCTCGCCGGGCCAGAAATCGAAGGACACGGCATCGACCGCACGCAGGGTACCGAAACGGCGCTGTAGGTGCTGCACTTGCAACAGCGGGGCGGACGCGTCGGTCGCCTGGGTTTCAGCGCGGGACATGGGGCGTTTCCTCTGAACGGGTTTGTAGCTGCGCGTTCTGGCGACTGGCGCAGTAGTGCGTGTCGGAGCAGACGAATAGGCGTCCGCCCTGATCGTCGGTAATGATTTCGTCGAGATAGCTGTCGGTGGCGCCGCACAGCGCACAGGGCTGAGACCAGCGCGGCACGGTGAAGGGATGGTCGTCGAACGCCAGGCTCTCCACCGGGGTGTAGGGCGGCACGGCGTACAGGCGCTTTTCGCGGCCCGCGCCGAACAGATGCAGGGCCGGGCTCATGTGCAGTTTGGGGTTGTCGAATTTGGGGATGGGCGAGGGCGCCATGACGTAACGGCCGTTGACGAGTACGGGGTAGTCGTAGGTGGTGGCGATATGGCCGTAGCGGGAAATGTCCTCGAACAGCTTGACGTGCATGAGCCCATACTCGGCCAGGCCGTGCATCTTGCGGGTTTCAGTCTCGCGGGGTTCGAGGCGCTGCATCGGCTCGGGGACGGGCACCTGATAGACCATGATCTGGCCCTCGCGCAGCGGGGTTTCGGGAATGCGGTGACGGGTCTGGATGAGGCTGGCGCGGGTGGTGTCCGTAGTGACCTCCACGCCGGCCGTGCGCTGGAAGAAGCGGCGGATGTTGACCGCGTTGACGGTATCGTCCGAGCCCTGGTCGATGACCTTGAGCACGTCGTGCTCACCCAGCACGGAGGCCGTGACCTGAATGCCGCCTGTGCCCCAGCCATAGGGCAGGGGCATTTCGCGCGAGCCGAAGGCCACTTGATAGCCGGGGATGCAAACGGCTTTGAGCAAGGCGCGGCGGATCATGCGCTTGGTGCGCTCATCAAGGTAGGCGAAGTTGATCGGCGCGTCGTTCGAGTTGGATGAGGAAGGCGTCATGGCGCGTCTGCCTCCGGAGTCTGCTGTGCCTGGGCGGCGCGCATCTTGCGCACCAGATCGAGTTCGGCCTGGAAATCGACGTAATGCGGCAGCTTGAGGTGTTGCACAAAGCCCGAGGCTTCGAGGTTGTCGCTGTGCGAGAGCACAAACTCCTGCATCTGCGCGGGCGATTGCACGGCTTCGCCGAGGTCGGGGGCGCGCAGCGCGCGATCAACCAGACTCATGGCCATCGCCTTGCGCTCACTGTGGCCAAAGGCCAGGCCGTAGCCGCGGGTGAACTGCGGCGGCTCGGTCTTGCTGCCCGCAAACTGGTTGACCATCTGGCATTCGGTGAGCTCGATCTCGCCGATGGACAGCGGAAAGTCGAGTTCTTCGGGGGCGAGCACCACGTCCACCGCACCGAAGCGGATCTCGCCCACAAAGGGGTGGCTGTGGGTGTAGCCGCGCTGGGTGGAATAACCCATCGCCAGCAGAAAACCCTCGTCGCCGCGCGCGAGGTTCTGCAGCCGGGTGGCGCGGTCTGCGGGAAAGCGCAGCGGCTCGCGGGTGAGGTCGTGCGGGGCGGGGTCGCCCTCGGGGAAGGGGTGGGTTTCCACCAGCCCTTCCTGATCGAGCAGATCGACCACGCTGGGGGTTGGGCCGTGGGCTGCGTCTTGCGGTGCGTCTTGCGCGGTTTCATCCCATGCGGCAGCGGTAGCGGCAGGGGCGGCGCCGGGCTGAGTCAGATCGAAGTCGAGAAGGCGCTGGGTGTAGTCGTAAGTCGGCCCCAGAATCTGGCCGCCGGGCAGGTCTTTGAAGGTGGCGGAGACGCGGCGCAACACGGTCATGTTGGCCGTGTCCAGCGGCACGCTGTAGCCGAGCCGCGGCAGCGTGGTGCGATGCGCGCGCAGCAGAAAGATGGCCTCCACCGTATCGCCGGCCGCCTGCTTGAGCGCCAGCGCGGCCAGATCGGGGTCGTAGAGCGAGCCCTCGGTCATCACGCGGGCCACGGCCAGCCGGAGTTGCTGGCGGATTTGCGCCAGGCTGAGTTCGGGCACGGCAGGGTCTCCCCGCCGTTCTTCGGCCAGCAGCGTCTGGCTGTTGAGAATGGCGGTCTCGCCTCCTTTGACGGCAACGTACATGATTTAGCTCCCGATGCGGGTGGTGCGCGGCAGGCCGATGAGCTGCTCGCCTGCGCATAGCAGCAGATCGACGCCTTGCGGAAACCGGGCGTGGTTATTGGCCCACTGCGCAGCGAAGTCGGCGGGAAGCCCGTCGACACTCAGGGTTTGCGTGCCGAGAATGCCGGGGCCGCTCAGCGTCCAGCCCGGGGTGTGGGCCAAAGCGTCCACCTGCACCAGACAAGTCGCGCTGAGTTCCGGCTCGTATTCAGTGCCGCAGGCCAGTGTGGACAACGCGGGAAGTTCGGCGCCGCTGGCGGCCCAGACGAACTGCGCCTGCTGCGCGTTGTCAACGATCACGCAGCCGGTGTGAAACCGCAGGTTGGCGATGGCGGCGTCTTGCCGCAAAGCGGGCGAAAGCCAGAGCGTGCAATCTTGATCGAGCAGAGCCAGCAGCACGTTGACGGCTGCCGCTTGCGCATGAGCAATCGGCAGTTGCCCTGCACTGCGCACGGTCTGGATTTGGCCGGGGCGCGCGAAAGCATCGAGCACGGCGCGAAAGACGGCTTGGCTGTCTTGCACCGGGCGGGAAAAGCCGGGGCTGAGCGTGGCGAGTGATGAGGAGGACGGGTTGGGATTCATGCGTCGTCCTCTTCGTTGTCAGCAGCCTGGCCTTCGCGCGTCAGGGTGAAAAACTCCACCTTGGTGGCCTGGGTGCGGGCCATGCGGGCGCGGTGCGCCTCGGCCAAGCGGGCTTCGATGCGCGTGAGCAGATCGGCGGGCACCTTGGATTGGCAAACCGGGTCTTGCAGCAGGGCGTCGGCGGTGGCGGCGAGTTCGGCGTGGCGCTTGCTGCGCCCCAGCACATAAGCCACGCCCACGGCCTCGCAGACCACTACGGCGGGGTCGGGACGCAGCGCGCAGCGTGTGACCGAGACCTCCCCTAAATTGAAACGCTCCCCCGTGCCGCCCGCGCGGGCCTGCAGCATCACCAGCCCGGATTCCGGGACGCGCAACCATTGCGGCTGCGCGCCGCAAAAGGGAGAAACGACAGACTCCAGTAGATCGAGCGGCGCCCGGGCGAGCAGTTCCATCCAGCGCTGGCGCGGCGGCCCCGGGGGATGGGAGGACATGCCATGAAAGTGCAACATCAGCGTGCTAGCCTCAAAGTTGTCTAGATAAATTCATGGATGGCAGCGTAAGCGCTGGGCGTGTCTATTTTGTGACAAAGGACTTCATGCACACCGAAGAAACAAACCAACTTCATCCCGAACGCGAAAGCGTGTGGGCCTCCATTGCCGAGCAGCTCACGCAGGACATCGCTCGTGGCGAGCACCCTCCGGGCGCGCGCCTGCCTACCGAACACCGGCTGGCGCAGCAGTTCGGCGCCAACCGCCACACGGTTCGGCGGGCCTTGTCCAGTCTGGCCGCGCGGGGGCTGGTGCGCATGGTGCAGGGCAGCGGCACTTATGTCGAAGACTTTGCCGTGGACTTGGCGCTTGGGCGGCGCACCCGTCACAGCGAGAGCATGCTGGCCGCAGGGCTGGAGGGCGAACTGCAAGTGGTGCGGTGGCTGCATCTGCGCGCCAGCGCCGAGATCGCGCATGCGCTGGAATTGCCGCCGCGCAGCCGGGTGCTGCAGATCGACGTGCTCGGCCTGGCCAACGCGCGCCCGATGCACTTCAGCCAGCGTTGGTTTCCGCTGCCGCGCTTCGAAGGGCTGGCCGACGGCGTGGGGCAGACCGGCTCGCTGACCCGTGCCTTCGCCATGCGGGGCGTGACAGACTATCAAAGGCGGGAAAGCCGCATCGCCGCCATCCTGCCCGATGCGCTGGTGGCGCAGTTTTTGCGGCAGCCCGCCCAGCGGCCGGTGCTGGAGGTTCACAGCGTCAACGTCGATCTGCAGGGGACGCCCATCGAGTATGCGACGGCCTGGTTCGCGGGCGACCGCATCACCCTCAAGGTGCAGCACGATGTCTGAGCAGGCGCGCTATGCGGTGTATTTTTCTCCTGCACCCGGCTCCTTGTGGGGCGAAGTGGGGGCGAGTTGGCTGGGGCGGCGCTATTCCGACACCGTCGAAGCGCGCACGACTGGCGGGCATGTCTTGCCGCAAGGCTGGAACGAAACCGCCTTCGCCGCCATCACCCGCGCGCCGCGGCGCTATGGTTGGCACGCCACGCTCAAAGCGCCTTTTCGCTTGACGGCTGGACGCGCCGAGGCCGAGCTGCTGGCTGCGGTGGAGACGCTCGCCGCGCAGATTCCGAGGCTGTATCTGCCGACGCTGGCCGTGCAGCGCATGGGGCATTTTCTGGCGCTGGTTCCGCAGCAGCCCAGCGCCGAGTTGCAGGCGCTGGCCCGGCGCTGCGTGGAGGGTCTGCACGACTTTACCGCCCCGCCCGATGAAGCCGACATCGCCGCGCGCATCGCGCAAGGGCGGCTGGACGATGAGCAGCAAGCCCTGCTGCGCCGCTGGGGCTATCCACATGTGATGCACCGATTTCGTTTCCACATGACGCTGAGCGGAGACCTGTCCGGGCTGAGCGTGGCGCAGCAGGCCGCAATCGAAGCGCAGGCGCACGCGCAGTTCGACAGCCTGCCGCAACCACTTTGCATGGATGCGCTTTCGCTACTGATCGAACCCGCCAGGGGGGCGGATTTCCGCCTCATCGCGCAGGCGTCGCTGCGATGAGCGCCGGCCGTCTGATCTATCTCATCGGCCCTTCAGGCGCTGGCAAAGACAGCGTACTGGCCTGGCTGATGCAGCACGCCGAGCCGCAGGACAGGCTGCATTTGGCGCGCCGCTGTATTTCTCGGCCCGGCCACGAATCCAGCGAGGCGCATGAAGCCCTCACCCCGCAAACCTTCGCCACCTTGCGCGATGCCGGTGCATTCGCCATGCATTGGGTGGCCAACGGTCTTGCGTATGGCGTGCGTCATGCCGAGCTGGCGCCCCTGCAAGAGGGGCACACCGTGCTGGTGAATGGCTCGCGCGGCTGGCTGGCCGAGGCGCGCCGCAAATTTCCGGGCCTGATCGTTGTGCAGATCAAGGCCTCGCCCGAGGTGCTTGCGCTGCGCCTGCAGCAACGCGGGCGCGAAACCCCCGAAGGCATTGCCGCCCGCCTGCAGCGCGCGCAAAGGCTCGAACTCCAGCCCGGCGAAGCTGACATCAGCGTGTTGAACGACACCACGCTAGATGTCGCCGGAGCGGAGCTGCGGCTCAGGCTCCGGCAGCTTGGCTGATGGCTCGCGGATCGATGGGCAGCTCGCCGCAGGCATGCTCCAGGCTCAGGCGTTTGGTTTCATGGATGCCCAATAGCGTCAATGCGGCGGCGATTACGCTGATCACAGCAAGAAAGTTCAATGCGAAGCCGGCGCCGTAGGTGTGAAATAACGCTGGAAAGAGGAAGGCGGTCAGCGTCGCGCCGATGCGTCCGGCGGCCACGGTCATCCCCTGCACCAGACCCCGCACCCGGGTGGGAGCCAGTTCCACGCCGAGCAGTCCTGCCGCGCTCACCGAGCCCGGCCCGGCTTGCGAAAACAGGTTGAACAGTCCGAAGAGCGCAATGCCCAGCATGGCTCCGGCGCTGGCTGCGGCGACGCTGGAACTTGAATACAGTCCGTAGCCAAACAGCATCAATGCCATGCCGCCGAAGCCTGCCGCCTGCAGCGGTTTGCGCCCGATGCGGTCTGTCAGCATGGCGCCGATGATGGCGCCTGGCACGGTGAAGACCAGGAAGTTCACCAACTGGAACACGCCGGGGTTCAGTCCCACGCGCTGCGCTAGCAGCGAAGGACCGAACAGAATGCTGGCGTAGATCACGATGTCGAACAGGAACCACAGGGCGCAGGCTGCGGCGAAGCTGCGCCAGTGGCGCTGGAAATAGGTAGCCATCGGGGTGCGATCAACCTGGACTTCGATCTGGGCAGGCTGCTCGACTCCCGCGTTGCGCGCCGCTGCTTGCACGGCTTGAAGATTGCCTTCCACGCGTCCTGCGAAGCGTGCGGTTTCCGGCAGCTTGCGCCGCAGGTAGATGACCGAGGCGGCGGGAATGGCGCCGCCCGCCAGCACAACGCGCCAGATCAGATCGGGCGAGACGCCCGCGCTGTGCAGAACGAGGTAGAGCATCGCGGCGAAACTGGCCCCAACACCCCAGATCAGGCCAAAGCCCAGAGCCAGGCTTTTGCCGCGGTCGCGGGCATTGGCGTGTTCGCCCAGGATCAGCGGCGACAGCACATAGTCCGCGCCAGTGCCCAGGCCGAGCACGAAGCGCACGGCGATCAGCCAAGCCACGGAGGGCACGAAGGCCTGTGCGAGTGCGGCGACGGCGAGCAGAGTGACGTCCAGTCCGTAGAAGCGTTTGCGACCTTTGTTGGCCAGCCAACCAAAAAGCAGGGCGCCGACTGCCGCCCCGGCAAGGGCTGACCCGGTCATCAGCGAGGCTTCGATGCCTGCAAGGTGCGTGACGCCGAAGCTGTGGAGGGCCAGCGCTAGCACGATGCCGATGGACGATAGGTCATAGCCATCGGTGAAGACGCCCATTCCTGTGGTGATCAGGGCCAGGAAATGAAAGCGATTGAAACGTTGCTCATCCAGTTGGTGAAAGGGCGATTGGGCGGGGGTGGACATGAGGCGGCTCCGTCAGAAAAACATGAACGGATGATGGGCAGGCTGCATGTCCGTTCTTTGACAGGATGTGTGCGCGTGTGTCGCACATGACCGTTAGTGTGAGCCGTGGGGAAAGCGCCCGCCGCACGTTACCAAGGTTTACGTCTGCCGCAGACAGACTTGCTGCAGGAATGCGGTGACTCGGGGCATCTCGCGCAGAAAGGCATCCATCGAATCGTGCCCGCCGGAGCCGATGTGCAGTTGCACGCTGTCGCGCGCTGCGGCGGCCTGCAGGCGGCGCGCATCTTCCACCGGCACCACGGTGTCGTGTTCGCCGTGCATCAGCAGCACGGGGCAGCGCAGTTGCGGCAGGGTGGCGAGCGGGGCGATGGTGTCGAAGCGATAGCCGATGGTGCGCTGCACGTAGCGCAGGATGTAGGGGCCGATGACGGCGTCGGGCAAGTTTTGTTCGGCCATCCAGCGCTGCATCATGTCGGCGGGATGGGCGAAGGCGGCCAGGCTGACCACGGCGGCGATTTGCGGTCGCCAGGTGGCTGCCAGCAGCACCGCGCCGGCGCCGACGGAATGGCCGAGCAGGGCGATGCGGCTAGTGTAGTGTTTGATTCTTGAGTGAACTTAATAGAGTTGCTTGTCTCCCATGTTTTATTACGGTTTGCATTGGAGAGAGCAAGTGCGCGTTGCCC
>NZ_JBYCKI010000118.1:0-33302 GCF_057473305.1 Thiomonas sp. TH-17 | reverse complement strand
TCATGATGCGGTGTTGGCGTTGAGAATCACGCTGCCCGAGGCGAGTACCTGCAGCGTCCAGGTCTGGCCTTGCGCAGCAGTGACGGTGATGGTGGGGGCCGTGTTGATGAAGCCTTGGCTATCGAAGGTGAGCGTCTGCGTGTTGCCACCCGTGATGCTGCAGGACACGTTCGGGTAGCTGGCGGCGATTTGGCTTGGCGACATCGAGTGCTCGGTAATCACCGTTCCGCCCACGCTGGTGCTCCAGGTGCAGGTGTTGTTTGCCCCCAGGGTGATGGTGACCGGCTGCTGCGTGGTTACCGCCTGATTGCGCGCCCAGGCCACGTCTTGCGGAAACTTGTTGACCAGCACCGAGGTTTTGCCGGCATCGACCATGCTCACCAGATTGGGCACGACCATCAGGCCGAGGAGGGCGGCGATGGCGATGGTCACCATCATTTCGATGAGGGTGAACCCCGTCTGACGTGACTTGATGAGGGGCATGTCAGGTGTTTCCGGATTGATCGCGCGCCCAGCCGTTTGATGTGGCTCCAGCGGGCAAAGGCGGGGTGCTGGTTCCAGGCGGCATGACCCAGCCCGAGGCGGGCACGCTGGTGGTGTATTTATTGCCGTCCTGGTCGATGGCGTAGCTGGGTGCGACCAGACCGCCCGTCGGAGTGGCGGTGAGGGTGAAAGTCGTCGCCGTCAGGGTGGGGCAACTGAACTGGTAATCCTTTCCGGCGGGTGGTGTCGCGCAGATGGGGGCGCCAACATAGGTCCGGTTGTCCTGGTAGTACTGCTGCAGGGCCACGCTCATGCTGGAGAGGTTTGAGAACGCCTCGGTCAGCTTGCTGCGAGTGACGTAGCCGGTGTAGGCCGGGATGGCGATGGCCGACAGAATGGCGACGACCGCCACGACGATCATCAGTTCAATCAGGGTGAAACCGCGGTTGCGCTGCATGGATGGACTCTCCTTGCGTGCATTGTGGAAATGCTTTGCACAAACTGCCGCAGCGAGCCGACGAACGGTGTGAATCTGGCGACGAACGGTCGATTCTTTCCAATATTTACCGCGCGTACATTTAGTGACGAGGTTGGCTGCGCAATGAGGCGGCGGGCGATCTCTCGGGGGACTTCCTGGCGATCACCTCCGCTTGCGGGGTTTGTGCGCTGGCTCTTGAAACCCGAAAGTCCGTCCCTATAATTAGCACTCGTTGAAGGTGAGTGCTAACAACGGCTTCATCGCACTGTCATGTACGCGCCTTCAAAATGGGTTTCTGGCCGTCGGTTCCGGGTATTGCCCGGGAGGCGGTTTGTCATTGGGCTCCGAGCAGGTGCCCGGTTTTCCACAAACTTCAGGAGATTTGCATGAAATTGCGCCCTCTGCATGACCGTGTCGTGGTCAAGCGTATCGAACAAGAAACCACTACCGCCTCGGGTATCGTGATCCCGGGTAGCGCGGCGGAGAAGCCGGATCAAGGCGAAGTGCTGGCCGTGGGTCCGGGCAAGCATGACGACCAGGGCAAGCTGGTAGCCATGGCGGTGAAGGTGGGCGACCGCGTACTGTTCGGCAAGTACGCCGGCCAGACCGTCAAGGTCGACGGCGACGAGTTGATGGTGATGCGCGAAGACGACCTGATGGCCGTCATCGAGAAGTAATTCCAGATTCAGATGGGCTGATGTCGTGGCCTGCGTGCCTGCCACATCGGCGCTGATTCCTGCTTCAACTGCTATTTACGGAGAATTTCAATGGCTGCAAAAGACGTGATTTTCGGTGCGGACGCCCGCGCCCGCATGGTGGAAGGCGTGAACATTCTCGCCAACGCTGTCAAGACGACCCTGGGCCCCAAGGGCCGTAATGTGGTGCTCGAGCGCTCGTTCGGCGCCCCCACCGTGACCAAGGACGGTGTGTCCGTGGCCAAGGAAATCGAACTGAAGGACAAGCTGCAGAACATGGGCGCGCAGATGGTCAAGGAAGTCGCTTCCAAGACGTCCGACAACGCCGGTGACGGCACCACCACCGCCACCGTGCTGGCCCAGGCCATCGTGCGCGAAGGCATGAAGTATGTGGCCGCCGGCATGAACCCGATGGACCTCAAGCGCGGCATCGACAAGTCGGTCACCGCGCTGGTCGAAGAGTTGAAGAAGGCCTCCAAGCCTTGCTCCAACACCAAGGAAATCGCGCAGGTCGGCTCCATCTCTGCCAACAGCGACGAGCATGTCGGCCAGATCATCGCTGAAGCGATGGACAAGGTGGGCAAGGAAGGCGTGATCACCGTGGAAGACGGCAAGAGCCTGGAAAACGAACTCGACATCGTCGAAGGCATGCAGTTCGACCGTGGCTATCTGTCGCCCTACTTCATCAACAATCAGGACAAACAGGTTGCCGTGCTCGACAACCCGTTCGTGCTGCTGCACGACAAGAAAATCTCCAACATCCGCGACCTGCTGCCCGCGCTGGAGCAAGTGGCCAAGTCCAGCCGTCCCCTGCTGATCATCGCTGAAGATGTGGACGGCGAAGCGCTGGCCACCCTGGTGGTCAACAGCATCCGCGGCATCCTCAAGACCGTGGCCGTCAAGGCGCCGGGCTTTGGCGACCGTCGCAAGGCCATGCTGGAAGACATCGCCATCCTGACCGGCGGCAAGGTCATCGCTGAAGAAGTCGGTCTGACGCTGGAGAAGGTCACGCTGGCCGATCTGGGCCAGGCCAAGCGTATCGAAGTGGGCAAGGAAAACACCATCGTCATCGACGGCGCTGGTGTGGCCGGCGACATCGAAGCCCGCGTCAAGCAGATCCGCATCCAGATCGAAGAAGCCACCTCCGACTACGACCGCGAAAAGCTGCAAGAGCGCGTGGCCAAGCTGGCTGGCGGCGTGGCCGTCATCAAGGTGGGCGCTGCCACCGAGATGGAAATGAAAGAGAAGAAGGCCCGCGTCGAAGACGCCCTGCACGCGACCCGCGCTGCGGTGGAAGAGGGCATTGTGGCGGGCGGCGGCGTGGCGCTGCTGCGTGCCAAGCAGGCCGTGGGCGACAGCGTCAAGGGCATCAACGCCGACCAGGAAGCCGGCATCAAGCTGGTGATGCGCGCCATCGAAGAGCCGCTGCGCCAGATCGTCTCCAACAGCGGCGATGAGCCCAGCGTGGTTGTGGCCAAGGTGCTCGAAGGCAAGGGCAACCACGGTTACAACGCCGCCAACGGCGAGTACGGCGACATGATCGCCATGGGCATTCTCGACCCGACCAAGGTCACCCGCACCGCGCTGCAAAACGCCGCCTCCGTGGCCGGCCTGATGCTGACCACCGAGTGCATGGTGGCCGAGGCGCCGAAGGACGAGAGCGCACCCGCCATGCCCGGCGGCGGCATGGGCGGCATGGGCGACATGGGCATGTAATTCCAGCCTCGTCCAGCAGCCTGCTGCAACGCAAGCCCGTCATCCGCAAGGATGGCGGGCTTTTTTTGTCATGGAAAACGCATGAAACCGTCAACGCTCTCGCTAAGATCGGTGCCATTTCGATCTGGGGGCCACCATGCCACGTTTTTGTACCCAATGCGGTGCGCAGAACCAAGACGACGCCAAGTTTTGTCGACAGTGCGGCGCGCTGTTGCCGACTCAGGCCAAGCCGACGCTGCCTCCAGAGGCCGCTGCCCACCATCCCCAGGATGAGGCGAGCCCGCAAGCCGAGCAGGCGGCGCAACTGCAGGCCCAGCGCGATGCGCAAGCCTTGAGGGACGAGGAGGCGCGCCGGGCCGAAGAGGCGAGACGACGGGCCGAAGCCGAGGCCGAGCAAGCCCGGCGGCAAGCCGAGCGACAGGCGCAGGAGGCCGCCGATCAGGAAGCTCACGCCCAGGCGCAACTGCAGCGCGCGAAACAGCAGCAGGCGGAGAAAGAGGCCGCAGCGGCGGCGCAGCAGGAGCGCATGCAGCGCGAGAGTGAGCGCCTTGCCGCCACAGCCCGGTTGGAAGCGGAAATACGCGAGCGTGCGCAGGCAGCCAGCGCCGCCCCGCCGCCCCGCAGGGTCGCGCCTGATCAGTCGCCCCGTTCCGGGTACAGCCAAGGCGCGCAGCAGCCGGTGAAGGGCAGCAACGCGTTTCTCATCGGCGGTATCGCCACGGGCGTGATTGCGCTGCTGCTCATAGGCGGGGGAGGGCTGTGGTGGTCGATGCAACATCCGCAGCAAGACAACAAGACGGCCGCTTCGGTGGGGGCGAGCGAGGCGGCGTATGCGGCGTCGGCCCCGGTTCAGCCGACCGCGGCAAGTGCAGCCCGCGCCGCGGCGACAGAGCCTGCCCCGGTGTCGCTGCCTTCGCCCGCCTCTACCCCAACCCCGCAGGCCGTGCCAGTCACGCCGACGGTGGCGTCTGCGCCCGCTGCCGTCGCGCCCAAGCCCGAGCCTGTCGTGCGCAAGCCCAGCCCTGCAGTGCCTGCACCGGCAGCGCCGCAGCGTCAGGCCCAGCCGGAGACCTTTGCGCCCGTTGCTGCGCCAGCGCGCCCTGCGGTGCCAGCGCCTCAGCCGACGCAGGCGCCCGCGCCCGTGGCTGAGCCCGTACCTCACGCTGCGCCACCCAAGCCGATGGGACGGGTGGAAGCCCTGCGCGCTGCGCTTGCGGCCTGTCAGACCAAGGGCAATTTTTTCACCCAGCAACTCTGCATTCAGGAAACGCGCTGGAAGTACTGCGGTGCGCCACTGTCACCCGATCCGCTGTGGGGCAAGATTCCGGAGTGCCCAAATTCGTCGGAACAAAACAATCCGTAAGAGCGTGTACCGGGTTTGACCCGACCAAACTTCACTACCGTCCAGGGAGGACATCATGACCGTGAAAACCACCAACAACCTCGGCGTGCTGCTGCGCAGCTACGAGGCGCTGCATAACTGGCGCGCGCTGGCCATGCTGGCTGGCAGCTTCGTGCTCGGCGGGCTGGCGATCAGCGGCGGCGCGGCGGCGGGCATGAGCTCGGGCAGTTACGCGGTGACGATGCTGATGAGTCTGCTGGGCACGATCATCATCGTCGTGGGCATGAATGCCAGCGGGCTGATGCTGGTCGATCAGGCGTATGACCAGCCGATCCGCGGTTTCGCCCCGGCGTTTCTGGGCGGGGTGCAGTCGGCGCTCTACGTCATCGGGCTGCTGATTTTGCTCGGCCTGGGGTTTGCCTTGGTTCTGCTGGCGGCTTATCTGCTGTCGCTGTTTGGCCGCATTCCGGGCGTTGGCGGGTTTCTCGGTTTTCTCCTCGGCGGGCCTTTGGTCGTGGTGGTGGCGCTGGCTTACGCCGTGCTGTTGCTCGCCGGGCCGCTGATGATTGCGGCGGTCTGGCATGGCGAGGGCTTCATCGCCAGTCTGTCGCGCGCCGTGGGCATCGTCACGCAGCGGCCCCTGGAAGTGTTCATGCACTTTCTGGTGCTGGGGCTGCTGGTGTTCCCGGCTGTGGCCTTCATCTTTGCCGTGGTGTTCGTGGGCAGCATGTTCGTCGGCGGATTTTTTGCTGCGGGCAGTTTCGGCGGCATGGGTATGGGGGGCTTTGGCGGCATGGGCGGCTTCGGCGGCATGCGCGGCATGGAAGGTGTGGCGCTGGGCGGTGCGGGCATGGGCGGCGCCGGTCTGTCGATCGGCCTGGTGTGGTTTCTCGCCTGGTCGGTGGTGAGCCTGATCTATGTGCTGGGCATCATCTTTGTTTACCGGGCCGTGGGTGAAGGTGTGGAGTCGGCAGGGTCTGAGCAGATTGGGCAGAAGCTGGCCCAGTTCAAGCAGAAGCTCGACGACTACAAGCCACGCCCCGCGCCTGCCACGCCACCTGCGCCACCCGCAGCTCCTCCGGCCGAACCTTCTGCACCGTCACCGGAGCCGACTTCCGCCGCCCAAGCGGCCGACACCACACATTGCCCCGCCTGCGGCGCCGACGTGCAAGCCGATGATGCGTTTTGCGGTAGCTGCGGCCATCGGCTCAGGTAAACACGTTCCCGGAAACTGGTAAATCGCCTGTCAACACCCACTCAACCCAATGCCATGAGTTACGAATTCTCCGACCGAAGTCAGGCGCTGAATCTGCCCAATCCCTACCGCATCGAAAACCTGTTTCTTTACCTGGCCGCGGCGGCGTTGTTGGTGGCGGGGCTGGTGGTGCTGTTTCAGGTGCGCGGACATTTGCAGGAGGGCATCGATGCGCGCGGCGCTTCGGCGCTGGTGATCGCCGTGCTGTTGCTGTCGGGCGGCATTGCCTGGATGTGGCGGGCGTTCAGCCAGCTCAACTATTTTGTCGGGCGCGGTTTGCCGCGCGGCCTGGCCCCCGAAATTCCGGAAGGTCAGGACGGCTCCAGCAAGGCCGGGCAGGAGGTGCGCGAGTTGCTACGCAACGGGGCGGTGTTTTTTGAAGACCCGGGCAGCAACCCGCTGTATCGCTTCATGCCCAACCTGATTTTCGCGCCCTATGCGGTGCGCGCCGCAGCGCACCGGCTGGCGCAGAACGGGGTGGCGCTGGCGGCCTATATCGTCAGCATGGCGCTGGCGCTGCTGGTGTTTTCGAATGCGCTGACCGCAAGCTGGCTGGGCTTGTTTTATCTGGTGCTCGGCTATCTGGTGATCTTCCAACCCATGATCCGCGGCAACCTCACCGCCCAGTCGAACACGGTGCAGAACGCCAAGCTGAGCATCGGGCTGCTGGTGCTGCTGGTGGTGGCGGCGGTGATCGGCCCGGTGTTGCTGGCCTTGTTCAGCGCGCAGTTGCCAGCGTTGCCAGAACTGCAGATCAACAGCGCGCTGTTTTTCAGCGCCATCGCCGCTTTCGTGGCGACGGTGCTGGGGCTGGCGACCTTGAAGGAGCAGATGGGACCGCCGCCGCAGTCCGTCGGGTCGGCGCAGACCACCGAGGTGTGCACCATGAACTCGCACCCGGCGAAGCTGATGGAGCAGGTCGACCGCATGCTGATGGAGCGCTGGAAAGAGGCCATTCCCAACCGGCGCTATCTGCGGCAATCGCCCGAGGTCAAGGGGCGTCAGGGCCAGTTCCGGCTGGAGTTGGTGGAAGAAACCCAGCCGATGCCGCGAGAGCGTGCCACCCCCTCGGGTCTGAGCCATGCCATGGCGCTGCCGCAGTTCCGCTGGCTGGTGTTGCTTTCGGCCTGGTTTGCGCTGCTGATGGTGATTGTTGCGGTGGGCGCTTATGGCCTGGCCCACGCCTTGCTGCAAGGCGGCGATCTGTCTTTCTGGATCATGCTGACTCTGGGGCTGAGTGTGGCGGCGGTGTATGCGCTGCGCAGTGCGCATGCCCTGTGGGGACGCTACGACTTTCGTTCCACCGTGATCTGGGTCGATATTCAGGGCAGCTATGAATCGGCGCGCATGGAAATGGGCAATGTGCTGGCCGACCGGCTCAAGACGGAAAAAGACGTCATCAACATCGAAGCCATGACCTTGCGGGTCTGGGCGTCGGAGATCGACACCGTGCTGTTCGAGCGCACCGGCCCGCGACAGGTGCTGGCCATGCGCGGGCTGCCCAGCGTGGCGCAGGGCATGGCGGGCGAGTTGCGCGGCTTTGGCCAGGAGCGCCCCACCTTGATCGCGCCGCAGTCCAGCCTCGATGCGGAACGCGCGGCGCATATCGGGAAGTTCAATCAGTTGCTTGGCGGCGGCGCCGGCTCGGCCGCGGCGCTGCCCGCGGCGACCGCCCAGGCTCTGGGGCTAATGCCCGCCGCGCCTGCGGCCGAATCTCCCTCGACGACGCCTTCCCTGAAAGGGCGGTTCTGTTCGAAATGTGGCACACAGACGGCTGCGGAAGATCGGTTTTGCGGCTCTTGCGGAAACGCTTTGGCCTGAGTGTCAGGTAAGGGCCGAGAGAAAGTTCGCATGCGGCAATTTCCGGGCTACAGGCGGATTCGGAGCGCGGCGGCTGCGTGTCTGATCGGCGTGCTGGTCGTCGGCGGCTTGTCGCTGCTGCCTGCCGCCGCTCAAACACCTTCCGCGCCCGCGCGTGCACCCGCAACAGCACCCACCGTCGTGCCCGGCAAGACCTGTCTCGTGCTCTCGGGCGGCGGTGCGCGGGGGCTGGCGCACATCGGCGCGCTGGAGGCTTTGCAGCAACTTCGCGTGCCGATCGACTGCATCGCAGGCACCAGCATGGGCGCCATCATCGGCGGGTTGTATGCCGAGGGCGTGTCGGTGGATGTGCTGCGCAGCCAGGTTTCGGGCATGGACTGGGCCAGCGTGCTCTCCAGCCGTCCGGCGCGCGAAGGGCTGGCCTTTCGCCGCAAACGCGCCGACGAGCAAATGCCCGGCGGCATCGAGTTCGGGTTGAGCGACCGCGGCCAGGTGCAGTTTCCCAACGCGGCGGTCAACACCACCCAGCTTGAGCAGGTGCTGACCAACCTCACCCTGCCTGCGCTGACCGTGCGCGATTTCAACGATCTGCCGATCCCCTTCCGCGCCGTGGCGACCAATATGGTGACGGGCAAGAAGGTCATCCTGCAGCAGGGCGTGCTGGCCACGGCGCTGCGCGCGAGCATGTCGGTGCCGGGGGTGTTTCCGCCCACCGAGTTCGGCGGCGCCTTGCTGGGCGATGGCGGGCTGGTGGACAACCTGCCGGTGGATGTGGCGCGCGACATGGGGGCGCAGCATGTGGTGGCGATCAATATCGGCACGCCGCTGGCGTCGCGCGAGTCGCTCGACAACATCGTCGGGCTGACCTCGCAGATGATCAATATTCTGATCGAGCAGAACATCCGCGCACAGATCGCCACGCTCAAGCCGGGCGACGTGCTCATATCGCCCGACCTCGGCGACTTGTCCGCGCTTGATTTTCAGGCCGGCGACCGCGCCATCAAAATCGGCTATGACGCGGTGATGGCCGCCCGCGCTCAGCTTGAACCGCTGGCCCTGCCGCCGGCACAGTACGCGCAGTGGCGCGATGCCTTCGCACGCCGGGCGCAGGCGCTGGTGGCGCAGCTGCAGTTCAACGCGCCGCTGGCCGGGGTGGAAGTGCGCGGACTGTCTGCGGGCGTCGATCAAACCTTGAAAGCCCGGCTGGAGCAAAAGCCTGGAGAGCCGCTGCAGTTCGACAAAGTGCGCACCGATGTCGATCGCCTTTTTGGCAGCGGCGATTTTTCGCGGGTGGATTACCGCCTGGTATCCGGGCGGCGTGGACAGGTGCTCGAATATCGCCTGCAGGACAAACCCTGGGGGCCCAACTATCTGCGCTTCGGGCTCGGGCTCTACACCGATCTGCGCAACCAGTCGCGGTTTTCGCTGCAGCTCTCGCAGCGGCGGCCCTGGCTCAACAGTCTGGGCGGCGAGTGGCGCAACGATCTGCAGATCGGCTGGCGCAACCGCTGGATGTCCGAGCTGTACCAGCCCGTCACGCGCGGCGGCTGGCTGTTCGTCTCGCCCTATCTCGATCTGGACGCGCGGCCCGTCGATGTGTATTCCGGCAACAACCCGGTGCTGCGCTACCGCCTCACCACCGAACGCGTCGGCCTGGATCTGGGCGTGCCCCTGGGCGACTACGGCGAATTGCGCGCCGGTCTGAGCCGGGCGAACATCTACGGCACCTACCTGCTCGGGGCGCCGCCGCTGAACAACACCAGCGCCCTGCTGCGCGAAGGCGGCATGCGCTTGCTGGTGCTGGCCGACCGGCTCGATCATGCCTACTTTCCCCGCAAAGGCTGGAGCGGGCGGGGCGAGCTGTTTTTCGCCCGCACCGCGCTGGGCAGCGATGCCAATTACGACCGCATCGACCTCTCCGGGCAAGACGTCGCCAGCTTCGGGCGGCACACCGTGGAGCTGGCGGCCAGGGTGGCCAGCTTCCGTGACCGTGCCGGGCTGCTGAATCTCGACTACCTCTCGCTCGGCGGCTTCGACGCGCTGGGCGGCTATCGCGAGGGCCAGCTCATCGGCAACTACCTCATTTATGGCCGCATCGGCTATCGCTACGAACTGGTCACGCCCGGCTTGTTTGGCGGCGCCGCCTATCTTGGCCTGGCCTACGAGCGCGGCAACACCTGGGCGCAGCGCGCGCAGGTCAGTCTGAGCGATCTGCGCTCGAGCACCAGTGTGTATCTCGGCACCGATACGCCGCTGGGCCCGGTGTATTTCGGCGTGGGCAAGGCGCCAGGGCAGAAAGTCAACTTCTATCTCACTCTGGGTCGGCCGTGAGGTCGCTTGCCGCGCCGCACTCCAGATCGGATTCGGAACCCTCGACTGGCCGCGCGGCATCTTCCAGCCAGCTTTCGATAAGTT
The DNA here is from genome assembly GCF_057473305.1 of Thiomonas sp. TH-17. Taxonomy (NCBI): domain Bacteria; kingdom Pseudomonadati; phylum Pseudomonadota; class Betaproteobacteria; order Burkholderiales; genus Thiomonas; species Thiomonas sp. TH-17. Next base: position 23,097 of record NZ_JBYCKI010000118.1, on the reverse strand, counting down.
GCGACGCCGATTCCACGCCCGACAGCTTGGTGGCCGAAAACAGTTGCAGCGAAATCGGCGCCGTCATGCCCACCGCCTGTGCGTGCTGCGCGAGTTGATCGCGTGCGGCCTGCGCGGCGCGCTGTCCCTCCTGGCGGTTGAGCTTGTCGGCCTTGGTCAGCAGCACATGCAGCGGCACGCTGGCCGGGGCCATGAAGGCCAGCAGGCTCAGATCGGTTTCGGTCAGCCCCAGTCGCGAATCGGCCAACAGAATCAGCCCGACCAGCGGCCCGCGCTCGGCCAGATACTGGGCGAGAAACAACTGCCAGCGCTTTTTGTCGGTTTTGGCCACCGCCGCATAGCCGTAGCCCGGCAGATCGACCAGCAATCCGCTGGGTGAGTTTTTTGGGCCAACGGCGAAAAAATTGATGTGCTGGGTGCGGCCGGGCGTTTTGGAAGCGAACGCCAGTTGCCGCTGCTGACACAGGGTGTTGATTGCCGTGGATTTGCCGGCGTTGGAGCGGCCGACAAAAGCGATTTCCGGCAAGGCGGTCACGGGCAGGTTCTCCATCGAAGAACTCGTCACCATAAAGCGCGCGCTGTGGAGCAAGGGGCTGAAACGCACCTGCTGGGGGGTTGACCTGCTGGAATTCCCTATATTCGCCATGACTTATGTATCGGTAGGATGCGCCATCTTGTGCAAACAGGCTGGCCGGGTGCAGCAAAGGGCTGCGCTCTCGCCGGTGTCCGAGCCGCGCGGCGCAGTGCATTGTCGCTGTTTGTCATTGTTAGTCCGGCGCGGGCGAATTTCTGATGGATCGCTTTCATGCCCACCCCTTCGGTTGCAGTGCGCGTTGCCTTGACTCTTGCCGGCCTGTCGCTGGTGTCTGCTCCATCGTGGGGCGCCGACGCCCCGGCGGCTGCGGCGTCCAGCGTCAGCGAAACGTCTTTCCCCGCGTCCACGCCGGCGCAGCTTCAGGCGGGCGCCAAAGTGGCGCAGACCTGCGCTGCCTGCCACGGTGTCGACGGCAACGCCACTTCGACCGAATTTCCCAAACTGGCCGGGCAGCACGCCGACTATCTGGTCAAGCAGCTGCACGACTATCGTATCGCCAAGGGCGCCAAACACCCGGCGCGGGTCAACGCCATCATGAATGGCATGGCCGCAACGCTGACCGACGCGCAAATCCGCGATGTCGCGCTGTATTACAGCCGCCAGACCTTCAAGCCCGGGGTGGCCTTTGCCGACAAAAAAGAGTTGAAACTCGGCCAGGCAATCTGGATGGCGGGCATTCCCGACCGGGCCGTACCGGCGTGTGTGTCGTGCCACGGCCCGGGCGGTGCAGGCATGCCTTCGCGCTATCCGCGTATCGGCGGGCAGTGGCTGGGCTATCTGGAAACCGAACTGCAGATGTTCCGCAACGACCGCCGCACCAACAGCCCGGAAATGCACGACATCGCCTCGCGCATGACCGACAAGCAGATCACCGCCGTGGCCGAGTATGCGGCTGGCTTGCGCGCTCCGTCCGAGTTGCCGCGCTAAATCGGGCCGCGCCACCAACCGAAAGGCGACCGATACGCTCTGTTACCGGAACTTTCGCCCGCCGGGCAAGCTCTGTCCTACGGCGAGACTAAGGGTGAGAGTAGGGGGTCTGATGGTTTGGGCCGGGCTGAGTTGAAATGACCCGGCACGAACAGCTACTCGTTCAGCCGAAAACCACGCACTCTCCGGCCCGGCGCATGACACCTCTGGCCTGTGGGATATCAAATTTGAGGTTTTTCCGTTTTGTTATATTGGTTCGTTGATCTTTTCAAGCTATTGCCTCTGCCACACCTGCTTCTGCCACACCTGCCTTCAATGGTGTCTACCTACCCTTTTGCGGCGTGCCGCAGGGCGGTCTGATTCACCGAAGTCTGGCCTACCGATTTCCCATCGTTCGCTCCTCGTTCGCTGCGCCAAGTTTCCCACCGTATGTCTGCCACCCCTTCGCCAGTTCCCAACACCACTCTGAGTACCTCCGGCTGGGAGCTGCAGCACGGTTCACGTGCCTGGCGCGCCTTCGTCGAATTGCTGTCGTCGATGCGCTTTGCCATCGCCCTGCTGGTCATCGTGGCCATCGCCAGCATCATCGGCACTGTGCTCACGCAAGGGCAGCCGTACAACAATTACATCAACCAGTTCGGACCGTTCTGGGCGGAGGTGTTCCGCAAGTTCGATCTGTACAACGTCTATTCTTCCTGGTGGTTTTTGCTCATTTTGACCTTTCTGGTGGTGTCCACCAGCCTGTGCCTGATTCGCAATACGCCCAAGATCATCACCGATCTGAAGACCTACAAAGAGGGGGTGCGCGAGCAGAGCATGCGCCACTTCCACGAGCGCGGCGAAACCACCTTCACCGATGGCCGCGCGGCCACCGTGGCGCATGTGACTGGCGTCATGAAGAGCCACGGCTACAAGTTCAAGGTGCAGGAGCGCCCTGCGGCGCAGGAGGGCGGTGCGGGCGCCACCATGATCGCAGCGAAGACCGGAGGCATCAACCGCATTGGTTATGTGCTGGCTCACGCAGCATTCGTGTTGATCTGCGTGGGTGCGCTGTTCGATGGCGACATGATGATCAAGGCGCAGATGTGGATGTTCGGCAAAGAGCCGCTCAAGGCCAATATGCTGGTGTCGCAGGTGCCCGAGGTCAACAAGCTGTCGGTGCACAACCCGACCTTCCGCGGTAACCTGCAGATTCCCGATGGCGGCGAATCGAATATGGCGGTGCTGAGCATGGGCGATGGCGTGCTGCTGCAGCCACTGCCGTTCAATATCCACCTGAAGAAATTCAATATCGATTTTTATTCCACCGGCATGCCGCGCTTGTTCGCCAGCGATGTGGTCATTACCGATCCCAAAACCGGCAAGAGCTTTCCCGCGAAGATCGAGGTCAACCATCCGTTGACCTATGACGGCGTCACCATCTTCCAGTCGGGCTTCGCCGATGGCGGGTCTGAACTGTTCCTCAAGGCCTGGCCGATGCACGGCCCCAGCGACAAGACCTTCGATCTGACCGGCACCGTGGGCTCGGATCGCCAGCTCAGCAACGGGGCGCAGAACATGCAGGTCGAGTTCACCGAGCTGCGGATATTCAACGTGCAGGACATGAGCCCGGCGCAGACCACGGGTGTCAAGCCGAAGGAGCAATCGCTGGCTTCTGGCTTCGACCGGCATCTGGGTGCCCCGGTGGCCGCGCCGGGTGAGCGGCATCTGCAGAACATCGGCCCTGCCGTGATTTACAAAATTCGCGATGCTTCGGGTCAGGCGCATGAATATTTCAACTACATGCTGCCGGTCGAGCTCAATGGCGAAAAGGTGTTCCTCGCCGGGGAGCGCGGTTCGCTCGACGCGGGTTATAAATACTTGCGCATTCCGGCAGACAGCAACGATTCCATCGACGGCTGGATGCAGTTCCGTTCGGCCTTGTTCAACGCGAAAGATCGCCAGCAGGCCGCAGCCCAGTACGTTGCCGCTTCTTTGCCGCCTGACGCGACTGCCGAGCTGAAAAGTCAACTCCTGGTGACCGCCTCACGCACGCTGGATATTTTTGCGGGCGAAATTCCCAACGATCCCAAGACCGGCAAGCCGGTGGTTCAGGCGCCTGGCGGCCTGCCCGCGCTGGCGCAGTATCTCGAAGCCGCCGTGCCGCAAGACAAGCAGCAGCAGGCATCAGATGTGTTCGTGCGCATTCTGAATGGCACGCTGTGGCAGCTCTGGCAGATCAGCCGCGAAAACCATGGCGAAAAGCCGGTCACCCAAGACCCGGCGCATGAAAAATTCTTCGACTCGGCCGTACTCGCCCTGTCCGACACCTTCTTCTATCCGTCGCCCCTGTATCTGCAGATGACCAATTACAAGCAGATTCAGGCCAGCATCTTCCAGGTGGCCCGTGCCCCTGGCAAGGTTGTGGTCTATACCGGTGCGGTCTTGCTCATTCTGGGCGTGTTTGCCATGCTTTACATCCGCGAACGCCGGGTGTGGTTTTTGGTGAAGGATCGCGCCGATGGAGGCTGCGACACACTCATGGCCATGAGCACCAATCGTCGCACCCTGGAGTACAAGAAGGAATTTGAAACACTGCGCGCAGCCAGTCTGGGCGTAGCATCACCCGACCCGACGCACGACTCCGCGCCGGACAATGCCTCGACCTGAATAGGGACCCGCCATGGAACTTGCCAGCAAATCCCATAGCTTGCCACTGAACTCCAAAAGTTCGGAACCTCCGCGCCAGAACGGCATCGGTGCATACCTGCGCCGACGTACCGTGTACGACTGGATTTTTCTGCTGCTCATCGTGGGTGGCGATGCTTATGTTCTGAGCCAGTACGGCCAGAACATGAACTATTACGTCAAGCTCATTTTCCTCGGAGCGACGACGAGTCTGATGTTTTTCGGCTGGGGCTGGACGGCGCTGAAGAATCTGGCGATCGTGGTCACGATTCTGTCGCTCTTCGGCATCTGGCTGTATCAGGGGCCGGACGGGCACGCCGTGCTGGCGCGCAGTGAACAGGTGTTCTTCCTCAAATACTTCCTGGCCAGCCAGTCGGCCATTCTCTGGATGGCCTTCCTGCTGTTCCTGAGTACGGCGGCCTACTGGTTTGGCATGTTCACCGGTCCGGCGCAGAACACCGCGGGCGGCATGGCGCTGGCCGGCGGGGGTGGTGGTGCGATGGCGGGCGGTGGCGGCGACGGCATGGTGCGCGACGCCAAGGGCTGGCAGTCCAATTTCTCGCAGTATTTCGGCTCACGTCTGGCCTGGGTGGGCATCACCATGGCGCTGGTCGGCACCATGATGCGCTGGTATGAGAGCTATCAGATCGGGCCGGATATCGGTCATATTCCGCTGTCGAATCTGTACGAAGTGTTCGTGCTGTTCTCCTGGCTGACCACCATTCTGTATCTGTATTTCGAGCAGAAATACAAGACCCGCAGCATGGGCGCCTTCGCCATGCTGGTGGTCAGCGCGGCGGTGGGCTTCCTGCTGTGGTACAGCATGGTGCAGAACGCCTACGAAATCCAGCCGCTGGTGCCTGCGCTGCAAAGCTGGTGGATGAAGCTGCACGTCCCGGCCAACTTCATCGGCTACGGCACCTTCGCCATCGCGGCCATGGTCGGCTTCGCCTACCTCATCAAGACCCATGCCAACGAGACCTCCTTGTGGAAACTCACGCCGCTGTGGCTGATCGGCTTTGTGATGTTCTTCGAGCCGCTGGTGTTCCGTCAGGGGGGCATCTCCGAGTACTGGGGCGTGTTCGCTGGCATTTCGGCGCTGATCGTGGCCGGTATTCTGTATGGCCGCCGTCGCATCGCGTCGCATCTGCCCTCGCTGGAAGTGATGGACGACGTGATGTACAAGTCCATCGCCATCGGCTTCACCTTCTTCACCATCGCCACCATTCTGGGCGCGCTGTGGGCGGCCGAGGCCTGGGGCGGCTACTGGAGCTGGGACCCGAAGGAAACCTGGGCGCTGATCGTCTGGCTGAACTATGCCGCCTGGCTGCACATGCGCCTCATCAAGGGTCTGCGCGGTCAGGTTGCCGCGTGGTGGGCGCTGACCGGCCTGCTGGTCACCACCTTTGCCTTCCTCGGCGTAAACATGTTCCTTTCGGGCCTGCATTCCTACGGCAAGCTTTGAGATGATTCCGTGATGAAAAAAGGCCCTTCGGGGCCTTTTTTTATTGAAAGTGGCCCATGAAGAAAGACCTCATTGACGCCCGAATCCCCTCAGAGCAGGCGGGGATGACGTTGCACTGTAAGGTTTGGTCTGTTGCAGCGACTACAAGCTGTAGCGATGGAATAACGTCGCCCGATCTGCCGTCTATCGAACGGCATTCCAGCCCGCCGCACAGGAGCACACCATGAGCAAGCGTCAAGACCAAGGTTTCGAGCACCCGGATTCTTCGGAAATCACGCCGAAGGAAATCTATAAAGATCGTCGGCATTTTCTCGCGGCGGCCGGAGTCGGCGCCGCGGCAGGCGTGGCGGCACTCACTGCGCATCGTGCGCAGGCGACCGCAACAGTTGCGCACGGCGGCCTGCCCGCACCGGGCAAGTTAGCCGCGCTGGCCGCGCAAAAGAACACCGCGCTGTCCACCACGCAAGCGGCGACGCCTTACAAGGACGTCACGACCTACAACAATTTCTACGAATTCGGCACGAGCAAGAGCGATCCTTCCCAGAATGCCGGGAGCCTGAAGACCCGGCCGTGGACCGTGGTGGTGGAGGGCGAGGTGCACAAGCCACGCACCTTTGGCATCGACGATCTGCTCAAACTCGCGCCGATGGAGGAGCGCATCTACCGTCATCGTTGCGTCGAAGGTTGGGCGATGGTGGTGCCCTGGCTGGGCTATTCGCTCTCCAATCTGCTCAAGGCCGTCGAGCCCACGGGCAACGCCAAGTATGTGGAATACATCACCTTGCTCGACCCGGCGGAAATGCCAGGACAGAACGACCCCATTCTGCAATGGCCGTATCTCGAAGGGCTGCGCATGGACGAGGCCATGCACCCGCTCACCCTGCTCACCTTTGGCCTGTATGGCGAAGTGCTGCCCAATCAGGACGGTGCGCCGATGCGCATGGTCATTCCCTGGAAATACGGGTTCAAGGGCGGCAAATCCATCGTCAAGATTCGGCTGGTGGAAAAGCAGCCCGTCACTTCGTGGATGCGGGCCGTACCGCAGTGGTACGGGTTCTACTCCAACGTCAACCCCGACGTGAGTCCGCAGAACTGGAGCCAGGCCAATGAACGCATGATCGGACAGGGCGGCGCCTTCGGCGGCCTGTTCGCACCGCGCATTCCCACGCAACTGTTCAACGGCTATGGCGCGCAGGTCGCCAGCCTGTATCAGGGCATGAATCTGAAGAAGTTTTTCTGAGCGCCATGACTACCGCGTCGTCGTTATCTCTGCCGCGCCGGGTCTTGCGCAGCCGGGCGGTCAAGCCGCTGTTGTTCGTGCTGTGCCTGCTGCCTTTCGCCGGTTTGTTCTGGCGTGGCTGGACCAACGATCTGGGGCCCAACCCGGAACAGACCGTGATCTGGACCACCGGCCTTTGGGCGCTGCGATTGCTGCTGATCACCCTGTCGGTCACGCCCTTGCGCAAGCTCACCGGATGGGCCGAGCTGGCGCGCTTTCGGCGGATGTTCGGCTTGTTCGTGTTTTTCTACGCGCTGCTGCACGTCACCGCGTGGCTGGGGCTGGTTAACGGCTTCAGCGTTGACATGGCCTTGCGCGATGTGGTCAAACATCCCTTTGTGCTCGCCGGAATGACCGCCTTATTGCTGATGACCCCGCTGGCGCTGACCTCCACCAACGGCATGATCAAGCGTCTCGGCGCCCGCCGCTGGCAGGCCTTGCACCGTCTCGTTTACGTGGTCGGCGTGGTGGCGGTGTTTCACTTCTGGTGGGGCAAGCTGGCGAAGAACAATACCGCCAGTCCCACGGTCTATGCGTTGATTCTCGCGCTACTGCTGGGGCTGCGGCTGTGGTGGGCGTGGCGGGCGGCGCAGGCTCGCCGCGCTCAACTACACCGTACAAGAACCAGCGACGATCAGAGCAACAGTCCGGCCGGAAAACAGGTCGTCAATCAGATCGGCAATCAGGGCAAGAGCCGTTCGCTGGCGTAGAGTTGTTCGGGCGTTTCGCGCGGGCGAATCAGCGTGGTGGTGGCGCCGTCGACCATCACTTCGGCAGGTCGGCCGCGGCTGTTGTAGTTGGACGCCATCACCATGCCGTAGGCGCCGCTCGACAAAATGGCCAGCAGGTCGCCTTCCTCCAGCGCCAGCGCGCGGTCGCGCGCCAGCCAGTCGGCCGATTCGCACACCGGGCCGACGATGTCGTATTTCAAGGCGTTGCCTTCCCGTTGCTCGGCGGGGACGACGGCCTGCTCGGCCGAGTAAAGCGCGGGGCGGATCTGATCGTTCATGCCGGCATCGACCACGGCAAAGTGCTTGACCGGGGTGGATTTGAGAAACAGGGTGCGCGTGAGCAGCACACCGGCATTACCGACGATGGAGCGACCGGGCTCGATCACGACGGTGCGATGACCGAAACCGCGCGCGGAGATGCGCGCCAGCAGCGGGCTCAGCCATTCCTGCGGCGTCGGCGGGGTTTCGTCGGTATAGCGGATACCCAGACCGCCGCCGAGATCGATGTGCTCGATTTTCGCGCCCTTGCGCTCCATCTGCTCCACCAGATCGAGCACCTTGTCCAGCGCGTCCAGGTAGGGTTCGACGGTCGTGATCTGCGAGCCGATGTGGCAGGCGATGCCCACCAGTTGCACTTGCTCGAACTGCGCAGTCTGCAGCGCAAGTTGCGTGGCCTGATCTTGCGAGATGCCGAATTTGTTGGTTTTCAGGCCCGTGGAAATATAGGGATGCGTACCGGCGTCGACGTCCGGGTTGACGCGCAGCGCCACACGCGCCACTTTGCCCGCGGCCCGTGCAACCCGGTTGAGCACGGCCAACTCGCTGGGCGACTCGACGTTGAAGCACTCCACGCCGACATCGAGCGCAAACCGCATGTCGTCTGCCGACTTGCCCACGCCGGAAAACACCACCTTGCCCGCTTCGCCCCCCGCAGCCAATACCCGTTTGAGTTCGCCCGCCGAAACGATGTCGAAGCCCCAGCCCAGGCGCGCGAGCAGCTGCAGCACCGCCAGGTTGGAGTTCGCCTTTACCGCGTAACGCAGGGCGACGTGCACCGGGCTGGCCTGCGCCGCCTCGCTATAGCGTTGCGCCGCCTCTTCGATCGAGGCGCGCGAGTAGACATAGGTCGGGGTGCCAAATTCAGCCGCCACGGCGGAGGCGGTGACATCCTCGATTTTCAAGGTCGAGCCGACATAGGCGATGTGGGGATGCCCAGGCAGGGCAGGAAGGAGCAAAGTCTTCATCAGGGCGTCCGAAAAAGGGCGGCAAACAAACGTGGCAAGCAATTGCAGCAAAACGAGGCAGCAAACCGAGGCGGCCAACGCTCAGCGCGGCGCGGCAGAGGCTGAATGCGCCGGGGCCGGCGTGGGCAGGTACAAGGGGCCGGTCTGACCGCAGCCACCCAGCAAAACAACCACCCCCAGCGCGGCCATCAGGCGTAGCAGGGGGCGCAGGTGATGCGGTCGATTAAGCTGTCTATCCATCGAAAATCAGTGTATCAGCCGCCCTATGTCCGACATGCTCGACGACACCCGTTATCTGCAGATTGCCGAACAGGCCATGGCCGCCATCGAAGCGGCCGCCGATGCCGCCGATCTCGACTCCAAACGCGACGGCTCCGTGCTGCGGCTGGAGCTCGACAGCGGAGATCAGGTCATCATCAACCTGCAGCAGCCCACGCATCAGGTCTGGCTCGCCTCGCGTGCGGGGGCGCATCACTACGTGTGGAGCGGCAGCCATTGGTGCGACACCCGCACCGGCGAAACGTTGGGCGCGGCACTGCACCGGGTCATGCAGACCTTGGACGCGCCGCCTCTCGACTTGCCCACGCTGTAAGCCCGTTCGCCGTCAATTGCCTTTGAACAGGTCGAGGATGGAGTCGCGCTCTTGCGGCGTGACCTCGGGCGGCGGCAGGGGGGCGTCCAGCCCGAGGCCGGGAACTCCGCCGCCATTGGCGAAGTTGCTGTACACCGGCTCGCCATTCTCCACCACGATGCCCGGCGGTTGCGCATAGCTGGCAACCGGCACGTTCTGCAAAGCCGTCTGCATGTAGCGAATCCAGATCGGCAGGGCGAGCGCGCCGCCGGTTTCCTTGTTGCCCAGTTTCTTCGGCGTGTCGTAGCCTACCCAGGCCACGCCCACCAAGCTGGGCTGGAAGCCGCAGAACCAGGCGTCGAGAAAGTCGTTGGTCGTGCCCGTCTTGCCGTAAAGGTCGGGGCGCTTGAGCGTCGCCTGCGCCCGCGCCGCCGTGCCCGAGCGCGTGACCTCCTGCAGCAGACTGTCCATGACATAGGCGTTGCGCGGCGAAATCACGCGCAGTTTTTCGTCGCCCGCTTGCTGCGGCCGGTCCTGAAACAGCACCTGCCCTTGGGAGTCGGTGATCTTGCTGATCAAAAAAGGTTTGAGCAGATAGCCGCCGTTGGCAAACACGCTGTACGCACGCGCCATCTGCAAGGGCGTGACCGTACCCGCGCCCAGCGCCAGGGTGAGGTAAGGCGGCTGGCGGCTGGCCTCGAAGCCAAATCGGGTGCTCCAGGTTTGCGCGAACTTCGGGCCGATGTCGTCGAGCACGCGGATGGCCACCATATTTTTCGACTGCGCCACGGCACGCCGCAGGCTGACCGGCCCTTCGTATTTGCCGTCATAATTTTTCGGCTCCCACGATTCGCCGCCTGTCTGCGCCGCGGAGAAAAACATCGGCGCGTCGTTGACCACGGTGAGCGGAGTGATGCCTTTTTCCAGTGCGGCCGAGTAGATGAAAGGTTTGAAACTCGATCCCGGTTGCCGCCAGGCCTGGGTGGCGTGATTGAACTTGTTGCGTGCGAAGTCCAGGCCGCCCACCATCGCCACGATGGCGCCATTGTTCGGGTTCATCGACACGAAGGCCGACTGCACCTGCGGCAGTTGGGTGATGACCCATTGCCCTGGCCCATCCTCCGCCAGCCACACCACCGCACCGGCGCGCAGCTTGGTGGCGGGCTGCGCCTTGGCCGAAAGACCGAGCGCGCGCACCTGCCGCAACCCCGCGCCAGTGACGGTCACGATCTGTTCCGCCTCGGTCATCACTTTCACTTCGGCGGGCTTTGCGCTGAGCACCACGCTGCACACCATGCCGTCGGCCCCGAGGCGGTCGGCGCAGGCCTGTTCGATCGCACCGGGAATGGCGTCCACCGCATCGGGCAGATCGATGAAGGCGTCGGGCCCGCGATACGGCTGGCGTAACTCGTAAGACAGCACGCCGCTCTGCACCGAGCGCCACGCCGCCAGCTGATCGCGCAAGCGTATGGTCGTGTAAACGTTCAATCCCCGCGTGTAGGCGGCTTCGTGATAACGGTCGAACACCATCTGACGCACCGTCTCCGTGATGTAGCCCGCATGCACGTTGTTCTCTGTCTGCGCGGTGCGCAGCGCCAGCGGCTCGTCCCGCGCCTGTTGCGCCTGCGTCGGAGTGATCCAGCGCAATTGCTGCAAGCGCGCGATCACATGCAGCTGGCGTTGCCGCGCACGCTGCGGGTTGCTGATAGGGTTGTAAGCCGAGGGCGCTTTGGGCAGGCCTGCCAGCATCGCCATCTGCGCCAGGGAAAGCTGGTCCAGCGGTTTGGCGAAATAAGCCTGCGCGGCCGCCGCAAAACCGTAGGCCTTGCGGCCGAGGAAAATCTGATTCATGTAAAGCTGCAGAATCTGGTCCTTGCTCATCTGCTGCTCGATCTTCAGCGCCAGCAGCACCTCGAACAACTTGCGGGTGAAGGTCTTTTCGCGCGACAGATAAAAATTGCGCGCCACCTGCATGGTGATGGTCGAGGCGCCCTGACTGCGCGACCGCTCCAGATTCGCCAGCAGCGCGCGAGCCACTCCCGGCCAATCGATGCCGCCATGCTGATAGAAACGGTCGTCTTCGGTGGCCAGCACCGCTTTTTTCATCAGATCGGGAATCTGCCCAATGGGCGTGAACACCCTGCGCTCCTCGCCGAACTCGCCCAACAGCACGTTGTCCGCCGAATACACCCGCAGCGGCAACTGGGGTTGATAGTTCTGTAATTCCGAGATATCGGGCAGTCGCGGCCAGCTGAACGCCAGCACCAGCCCAACGACCAGCGCGGCGGCGATCAGCAGCCCCACGACCGTGACCACCAGGCCGATCAGGGCGCGCAGCCACCAAGGAGAGCGAGCGCGCGGGCGCGGCGTCGGAGAGGGCGAGGCGGTAGAGGAAGAACTCATCGAGGCGGGCGGACGCGAGGTTCCGCAGGAGGCTTACGCGGCTTGCGCGCAGTGAAGAAAGAGGCAGCCGCACGATCCACGAGCAAACGAGCGGAGAGGGCGGAAAGAAAATTTTGTTGCAAATTATAAAAATCCCCGCCGTTGTGCCGTAAGAAATCACAAGTGTTCACCCGCATGGCCGTCGTGGGAGTTTTGCAACGTTTTTCTGCTGGGCCGGGGTTTACACGTTAGTACATCAAGGACTTGTTGGTAGGATCGAAGAAAAAATCTGAGTTCGTAGCGCAAACAAACCGTGGTGTAGGTGTTGATACACAAACGGGGGCTGGCACGCATTTCGGTGCGCCAAAAGCTGGCCTGCGAGCTTGCGCACAATGTTGCAAATAAATCGGGGGGTCTTCAGTGGCCACATTTGGCAGTCTGTTTCGCAAGCGCCACGCGCCAATGATCGGGCTGGATATCAGCAGTTCCAGCGTCAAGCTCGTCGAGCTCGATATGGATGACCGCGGCCAGTACACCTTGTTGCGCGCCGCCATGGAGCCTCTCGAGAAGGGTTCCGTGGTCGATGGCAACATCGAGAAGCTCGACGATGTGGTCGAAGCTGTGCGCAAGGTCGTCCGTAAAAGCGGCACCAAGGCCAAGCAAGTTGCCATGGCCTTGCCGCCGTCCGCCGTCATCACTAAAAAGATTGTTCTTCCGGGTGAGCTGCGCGAAGAAGAAATCGAAGTGCAGGTCGAGAGCGAAGCCAATCAGTACATTCCGTTCGCTATCGATGAAGTGGCGCTCGATTTCAGCATCCTCGGCCCCAGCAGCACCTCCCCTGGCGACCAGGAGGTGCTCATCGCCGCCTCACGGCGCGAAAAGGTGGATGATCGCCGCGGCATTGCCGAGGCTGCCGGGCTCAAGCCCGTCGTGATGGATATTGAGGCCTTCGCCTCGCGTCTGGCCGCGCAACGTCTGATTGAGCGTCTGCCCCGCGCCGGGCTCGACTTGCTCGTGGCGCTGTTCGAGGTGGGTGCAAGTTCCACCAGTCTGCAGATTCTGCGCAACGGTGAAACCCTCTACGACCGCGATCAGGCCTTCGGTGGCGCGCAGCTCACCCAGATGATTGCCCGCACCTACGGTTTTTCGCTCGAGGAAGCCGAGGCCAAGAAACGCGCCGCCGACTTGCCAGACGACTACGCCACGCAGGTGCTGGCGCCCTATATGGACAGTCTCACGCAGGAAATCGCGCGGGCGCTGCAGTTCTTCTATCGCGCCACGCCGTTTGGCCGGGTCGACTACATCCTGCTGGCCGGCGGCTCGTCGGCCTTGCCCGGTCTGGCGGAAAAAATTACCGCAACGGCTTCGGTGGCCTGCATGGTCATCAACCCGTTCGAGGGCATGGCGGTTGCCGAATCCGTGCGCGAAAAGAAGCTGCGCAGTCAGGCGCCTTCCTATCTGACCTGCTGCGGCTTGGCGATGCGGCGTTTCCTGCAATGACGCAGCAACGGGATCTGTCATGAATATCGTGTTGATCAATCTGCTTCCCCACCGGGATGCCAAGCGCAAAAAACGGCGCGAGGCCTTCTACGCGGGAGTTTTTGCCTCCATTTTGGTGGGCGGGCTGGTGCTGGCGCTCGGCTATACCGTGCTGAGTGAAATGATCACCCAGCAACAAAGCCGCAACGACTTCCTGAAGGCGGAAAACGCCAAACTCGACAACCAGATCAAGGACATCGCCTCGCTCAAGGCCGAGATCGAAGCGCTGCGGGCGCGCCAAGAGGCGGTTGAGGGTCTGCAGGCCGACCGCAACCTGCCGGTGCACCTGTTCGACGATCTGACCAAAGACACGCCGACCGGGGTTCAGCTCTCGCAGATTCGCCAGGACGGGGCGACTGTGCTTATTCAGGGCGTCGCGCTCAGCCAAGAGCGTGTGGCCGATTTTCTGCGCAACCTGAGCCGCCCCGATGGCTGGCTCGAAAAGCCTGAATTGATCGAGATCCGCTCGCAGATTGCTCCCGCTTCGGCGGGTAATGTGGCGCGCGTCGTGGCGCAGTTCCAGTTGCGCGCCACCCTCAAGCGGCCTACGCCGGCGGGTGCCGCCTCGGGTGCTGCTTCTGGCGCTGCGCCAATGGCCAAGAATCCTTCGTGAGGCGACACTGATGGCGACCTCCAAACTCTCAAAAATCGACCTGAACGGAGCGTTTCAGGACATTTCGGCACAGTTTCGCGGGCTCAACCCCAACGATCCGGGCGCTTGGCCGGCCTGGCCGCGCAACACCGTCTATGCCGCTGCCTTTTTGCTGACCCTGGGGCTGGGCTGGTATGCCTGGCTGTCGGGCACGCGTGACGAACTCACTTCGGCCCAGCAGCAGGAAGTCACCCTGCGTCAGGAATACAAGAGCAAACTCGAACAGGCCGTCAGCCTCGATCTGCTCAAGGCGCAGAAAGCCCAGGTGCAGCAATACGTGGCCCTGCTGGAAAAACAACTGCCGAGCAAGGCTGAAATGGACGCCCTGCTTTCCGACATCAACCAGGCGGGTATTGGTCGCGGCTTGCAATTCCAGTTGTTCAAACCGGGTCAGGTGGATGTGAAACCCTACTACGCTGAACTGCCGATTTCGATCAAGCTCGATGGCGGCTATACCGATCTGGCGGGTTTCGCCACCGATATCGCCAAGCTCTCGCGCATCGTGACCCTCAACAACATCAGCCTGACGGCCAATGCGGGCAAGACCGGCGCCCCGATGGTCATGGACGCCACGGCCAAGACCTTCCGCTATCTGGACGCCGATGAAATCGCCGCCCAGGCCAAGCAGGCGAAAAAACCGGGAGGGGCGAAATGAGTCTGCACCACTTTGGCTCATGTCAGCATTTTCGGCACTTTCGTTTGCCGCTGATTTCGGCAGCCCTGTTGTCAGCGGCCCTCCTGTCGGGCTGCGGCCAGCAGCATGAAGATCTGCGCGAGTGGATGGCGCAACAGCGCGCCAGCATGCACCCGCGCATCAAGCCCATCGAGCCGCCCAAGCCTTTCATTCCTGCCGTTTACGACCCGACGATCGGCACCGATCCGTTCTCCACGACCAAACTCGAAGTGGGTGTGCGGCAGGAGGTGCAGCAGCTCAATCCGCTGCTGCAGGCCGAGCTGGCCCGTCCCAAGCAACCGCTTGAGGCGTATTCACTCGACCAGATTCAAATGGTGGGCAGCGTGAAGATCAAAGGGCAGCAATATGCCCTGCTCAAGGCGGGCAACCTGTTGTACCGGGCGCATGTCGGCGAGTATGCCGGCCAGCACTTCGGAAAGATCATCAAAATCACTGATAGCGAAGTCGATTTGAGGGAGCTGGTGCAAGACGCCACAGGCGATTGGGTCGAGCACCCGGCAACCCTTCAATTGCAGGAGAGCACACAATGAAGACGCCTTTCAAACGGCCGCTTTTTAACCGATACATTGGGGTCACGCTGTTGACCGTTGCGGCCGTATTTGGGGTTGGGGCCGTTCCGGCTTACGCCGCCAACAACGCGATCCAGAACGTCACCGCCAGTCGGCAGGGCACGGAAACCGTGGTGCAGGTCAATCTGGCGCAGCCTCTGGGCGCAGCTCCCAATGGCTTCGTGATCGACCAGCCGGCTCGCATCGTGCTCGATTTCCCCGGGGTTGATTCGGCGCTCAATAGTCAGACCGTCAACTTCGAGCAGGGCAATCTGCGTTCGGTCAACGTGGTGCAGGCTCAGGGCCGCACCCGCATGGTGCTCAACCTGCGCCAGTCTGCCACCTACAAAACCCAGTTGGAAGGCAATCGCCTGCTCGTGCTGCTCAATACCACGCACGAACAAGCGGCCGCGACTTCTGCCGCCACAGGGGCCCCGCAAGCCCAGACCGTGCATTTCGCTGACAACCTCAACACTCAGCAGCTTGCGCTGCGGGCCATCAACTTCAAGCGCAGCACCGATGGCGCAGGCCGCGTGGTGGTGGGCCTGCCCAACAATCAGGTGGGTGTGGATATTCACCAGCAAGGCCAGAATATCGTCGTCGACTTCCTTAAGACCTCGCTGCCTGCCGACCTGCGCCGCCGTCTCGACGTCACCGACTTCGCCACCCCTGTCACCTCCATCACCACCTTCCAGATGGGCGACAAGGTGCGCATGGTCATTCAGCCCAACGGCGACTACGAGCAAAGCGCCTACCAGGCTGACGACCAGTTCGTCGTCGAATTGCGCCGCACCCAGCCCAACCCGAATGCGCTGGTGCAAGGCAACGGCCCCGGCTTCCACGGCCAAAAGCTCTCGCTCAACTTCCAGAACATCGACGTGCGCTCGCTGCTGCAAGTGTTCGCCGACTTCACGCACCTGAACGTGGTGGTCAGTGATTCCGTCACCGGCAACCTCACCCTGCGTCTGAAGGACGTGCCTTGGGATCAGGCGCTGCAAGTCATCCTTCGTGCCAAGGGCTTGGGCGAACGCAAGGAAGGCAATGTGCTGTGGATCGCGCCGCGCGACGAAATTCTCGCCCGTGAAAAGGCCGATCTCGAGGCGAAAAAATCGCTCAGCGCCCTGGAGCCGGTGAAGTCAGAGACCTTCCAGCTCAACTACCAGAAAGCCGCTACCGTGGTCGCCATGCTGACGGGCGCCGCTGGTGGAGCAGAGTCTGGCGGCGCAGCAACCCCGTCGCCCGTGCTGTTGCCCGGCCTGTCCAGTTCCGCAGCACCTACCTCGCGCATCCTTTCGCCGCGCGGTACGGTGCTGGCTGACCCCCGCACCAACCAGATTTTCGTCACTGACATTCCCTCCAAGCTGGAAGAAGTTGCCCAACTCATCGCCAAGATCGACAAACCCGTGCGTCAGGTCATGATCGAAGCGCGCATTGTGGAAGCCAGCGATCAGTTTGGACGCAGTCTTGGGGTGAAGCTGGGTTTTCTGGATGCTCGCGGCATTCAGGGGGGCGTACCAGGCTATGGCAGCGGCAACAACCGTGTCGCTGTGACTGGCGATTACCTTGGTGTGGCCAACCAGACGAATCAACCGGGCTCGTCTGCGGCCACGCTTGCGGACTCGCAGTTTGTCAATCTTCCCGCGTTTGGCCTAGCAGGCAGTCTACTAGCCGGTGCAAGCCCAAGTTCCCTAGGCATCAGCCTGTTCAACGCAGCCGCCAACCGTTTCATCAACCTTGAGCTTTCGGCCATGGAAGCGGATGGCAAGGGCAAGATCATTTCTTCCCCGCGGGTCATCACAGCCGATTTGAGCAAGGCCACCATTGAGCAAGGGACTGAAATTCCTTATCAACAGGCCACTTCCAGCGGCGCGACCGCAGTGACTTTCAAGAAGGCTGTTTTGAGCCTGGATGTCACCCCGCAAATCACCCCGGATGGTAATGTGATTATGAACGTGGAAATACATAAGGACAGTCCGGGGGCATCAACTGCAGGCGTTCCGTCTATTAACACCAATACGCTAACCACCCAAGTTCAAGTGGAAAATGGTGGAACCGTAGTTTTGGGTGGCATTTATACCTCGCAAGAGCAAAACCAAACAGACAAAGTGCCGCTTTTGGGGGATATTCCGGTATTGGGTAATCTATTCAAAAATAATAGCAAGATGTATAATAAAAACGAATTAATGGTTTTTCTGACGCCAAAAATCGTAACAAATGCAGATTTGTCCCAGTAAAAAATCTATTGAGGTGACTATGAAAGTAATTCGTTGGCAATCTTTGTTCTTGGTGATTGCTATTGCTGGCGCGGGCGTCCTAGCTTCATGCGGAGGTGGAAGTGGTAGCGCTGGCACTCCTTTGCTCGGTGCGAATTTGCCCTTGCAAAGTAGTATTTCATTGAACCCGAGTGGAACCCAAGTGCCATCAGATACTCCAGTTACCGTTACCTACCATCTAAAAGATAAGTACGGTGATGGCGTGCCGAATGAGTTGGTTCTTTTTGCTATCGGAGGTACGGGCTCCGGTACGTACCAGTGTTTTGATATGCAAAACGTCGAGAATCCTGGATGCGCATCGACAACGGACGGCTCCGGCAATGCTTCAATCATTTTGAAGGCTAGTGTCACTACGGCTGTTTCTATTCAAGTAACTGCAGCTTTAGTGCCCAGTGGTAGTGTTACTCCCCCGATTTCAGTGGCTTCAGCCGTTGCCGCGCCCAATTCAACACAAGCATCATTTACCTATGTCCCTAAGTCGTGATGTGTATTGAATACTAGGTCAAAAAATATTTATCTCATCGGCCTCATGGGCGCTGGAAAAACCACCGTCGGCCGCACGCTCGCACAACGAGTCGGCCTTCGGTTCATCGACAGCGACCATGAGATTGAGCGTGAGCAGGGCTGCACGATTGCAGCTCTTTTTTCTCGGCTGGGCGAGGCGGGGTTTCGTGACATCGAAGCGCGCGCCATTGACGCGCTGACGCAGCGTGAGGGCATTGTTCTCGCCACCGGAGGCGGTGCTGTGCTGCGGCCGGAAAACCGCAAGGCGCTGCACGAACGGGGCACGGTGGTCTATCTGCGCGCCAGCCCGGACGATCTTGCGCATCGCTTGCGCAACGACCGCCATCGACCTTTGCTGCAGCAAGGCGATGCGCGGGCCAAGCTGCATGAATTGTTTCGTGTGCGCGATCCTTTGTATCGGGAGACGGCGCATTTCGTGATGGACACGGGGCGCCCTTCTCCGGCCTTGCTGACCAATATGGTGCAGATGCAGCTTGAACTCGCCGGGGTGTTACCGGCGGCAGATCGGCGCGATTGAGCGCACAGGCGTGCAAACGCTGGCCCGGCAGGGGGATTCCTCGGCGCCTGACCGCACTTTGATGCTGCTTTGATGCGGCTTTCTACAATCGGATCATGGCTCAGAACAGGATGCTCACATGACCACGGTTCGTATCGCGCTCGACACCCGCGCGTATGACATTCGCATCGCCAGCGGCTTGCTGGGTGCGCCCGACACTTTCGCTGCGGTTTCGTCGCCCAAGGGCACGGCGCTAATTGTGACCAACACCACGGTGGCCCCGCTTTATGCAGCGCGGCTGGAGCAAAGTCTGCAGCCGCATTTCGCGCGGGTGCTGCACTGCACTCTGCCCGATGGCGAGGAATACAAAACTTGGGAGACGCTCAACCAGATCTTCACCGATCTGCTGCGCCACCAGTGCGACCGCAAGACCACGCTGTTCGCGCTGGGCGGCGGGGTGATTGGTGACATGACGGGCTTTGCCGCCGCCAGTTATATGCGGGGCGTGCCTTTCGTGCAGGTGCCCACCACGCTGCTGGCGCAGGTGGATTCTTCGGTGGGCGGGAAGACCGCGATCAACCATCCGCTGGGCAAGAACATGATCGGCGCGTTCTATCAGCCCCGGCTGGTGGTGGCCGATCTGTCCACCTTGCACACACTGCCGCAGCGCGAACTGTCGGCAGGTTTGGCGGAGGTCATCAAGCATGCGGCGATTGCCGATGTGGATTTTCTCGACTGGCTGGAAGCGCATATCGACGCGCTCAGGGCGCAGGACGATGCCGCCCTGGCCGAGGCCGTGGCGCGCTGCTGCCGCATCAAGGCGCAGGTGGTGGCGCAGGACGAAACCGAGGCCGGGCTGCGCGCCATTCTCAATTTCGGCCATACCTTCGGCCATGCCATCGAAGGCGGAATGGGCTATGGCAAATGGCTGCATGGCGAGGCGGTGGGCGCGGGCATGGTGCTGGCGGCTGACCTGTCGGTGCGTCTGGGTCTGCTCGCCCCCGCAGAGGCCGAGCGGCTGGCGCGGCTGATCGCCCGCGCCGGTCTGCCCGTTCGCGCGCCCGACCTGGGCGCTGAGCGCTGGGCCGAGTGGATGCAGGTGGACAAGAAGACCGAGGGCGGCGAAGTGCGTTTTGTGCTGCTCAACGGGCTGGGGCGCCCGGTGCTGCGCGCTGCGCCCATGGCGGAAGCGCAGGCCAGCATAGCCGCGCATCTGCAGCCGGTGCCGCCGCAAGCCGTGCCCTCGGCATGACGCTTGCCGCCTACGCCTGCAGCGACGCCACCTCTCGCGGGCGTGAACATGCGGAACCGCCGCCGCTGGATCGCACCGGCTATCAGCGAGACCGCGACCGCATCATCCACAGCTCGGCCTTTCGGCGGCTGGAATACAAGACGCAGGTGTTTCTCAACCACGAGGGCGATCTGTTCCGCACCCGCCTGACGCACAGTCTGGAAGTCGCGCAAATCGCCCGCTCTCTCGCCCGGGCGCTGCGCCTGAACGAAGATCTCACCGAGGCGCTGGCCCTGGCGCACGATCTGGGACACACGCCTTTCGGCCATGCCGGGCAGGATGCGTTGGGCGCCTGCATGCGAAAACATGCTCCCCACGGTGGCGGTTTCGAGCACAACCTGCAATCGCTGCGCGTGGTCACCACGCTGGAAGAGCGCTACGCCGCCTTCAACGGCCTGAACCTCAGTTTCGAGACCCGCGAGGGCGTGCTCAAACATTGCTCGCGGCGCAACGCCGAACATCTGGGCGAGATTGGCGCGCGCTTTCTGCAGGGCGGCCAACCCAGTCTGGAAGCGCAGATCACCAATCTGGCCGACGCCATTGCCTACAACAATCACGACATCGACGACGGCCTGCGCGCCGGGCTGATCGACCTGGAGGAGTTGCAGACCGTGCCGTTCTTTGCCGGGCACCTCGACGCTGTGCAGCGGGCCTACCCGGCCGTGCAGGGGCGGCGGCGCGTGGCCGAAACCATCCGCCGCATGATCTCGGCGCTCATTGCCGACCTGGTGGCCGAAACGGCGCAGCGCATCCGTCAGTCGGGCGTCGATTCGCCCGACGCGGTGCGCGCCGCGCCGCCACTGGCGGCCTTCAGCGCGCCGGTGCAAGAGCAGTTGCAGCAGCTCCAGCAGCTTCTGCTGCACCGCCTCTACCGGCACCCCGACGTGCTGCGCAACACCACCAAGGCGCAGCGATTGCTTACCGAATTGTTTGAGGCCTATCACGCCGATACGCGTCTGCTGCCGCGCGCCTACCAGCGGGAGGACGTTGCCCGACAGCCCCGCGCCATCGCCGACTATCTGGCCGGCATGACCGACCGCTACGCCATCCGCGAGCACCAGCGCCTGTTTTCCATGCGCGACTGGCCGGTGTATTGAGCCCACAACGCCCATCAGGCGGGGCTTTGTCCCTACAGGTTTGGTGGCGCGCGGTTTGGGGCACATCCATCGTCTACGGCGTCAGTTCGTAAAGCAAGCCGGTTTGCAGCTTGAGCTGCGCGCTGGAGGTCGCCGCATCGAAGCGCGATTGCAGCACCAGCCGCGTGGACTCCAGCGCGCTGCGCCGGGCGAGCAGCCAGTCTGACAGACCCGCTTCGCCCAATTGATAGGCGCGCAACATGCGGTTGCTGGCCTGGGTTTGCACCTGCGCGGCTTGCTCGGTGGCTTTCACCGCGCCAAGCTGAGCTTGCGCGTTGGCATAGAGGCGCTGGAATTCCGCCTCGGTCTGCGACTGCAGATCGCGCAGCCGCCATTGCGCGGCGTCCGCTTCCGCCAGCGCGGCACGCTCTTGCGACACGCGCGCCGGGCCGCCAAACGGCATGGCGAACTGCAGGCCGACGATGCGCTCGCTGCCCCCGCGGTCCGAGCCGATGTAAGCGCCCACGGTGGGTTGCGGCATGCGTGCGGCCTGCGCCTGCGCGGCCATCGCCTGCGCCTTCTGCAGCGCGGCACGCTGCTCGGCCAGCAACGGGCTGGCTTGCGCCGCCTGCGCGCTGAGTTGCTCGGCAGACAGGCTGGGCAGTTCCAGCATGCTGGCATCGGCTTGTCCCTGCAAGCTGCCGTTCTGCGCGAGCAGGGGATAGCGCGCGAACAAGGCGGCGCGGCTGCTGGCCGCCATGCCCTGCGCGAGCAGCAGGGTTGATTGCGCCCGGGCCTGCTCGGCTTGCATCTGCTCCAGTTCCAGCACGCTGGCGTCGCCAAGGGACTGGCGGCGTTGCAGCGCCTTGACCTGAGCGTCGATCAAGTCGAGATCCTGCTGCGCCAGCACGGCTTCGGCCTGCGCGCGCTGGGCGGAAAACCAGGCGGTCAGCAAGGCGCCGAGAAACTGCTGGCGCGCCGCCACCAGTGCGGCTTGCGCCGAGGTCTGCAACGCCTCGGCCATGCGGCCATCCGCCTGCGCCTGCGACGGCAGACGCAACTGGCGGTTGATGAGCAACTGCCATTCGTTGTAGCGCCCGCTGTCGGGCAAAGACTCGATGCGGCGTTGCTGCACCTGCGCCTGGCCGGTGAACTCGTTCGTTCCGGCGCGCAGCACTGCGCCGTTTTGCGCGGCAGCCTGCTGCATGGACTGCGCTTCGCGCAACGCCGGGGTGGCGGTCAGGAGTTGATCGACCGTGGCGGCTTGCGGCAGACTGGGGCTGGGCAGGTCGCTCAGCGCGGGCAGGGCGATCTGCAAGGGCGGCGCGGCGGCTGCCTTCGCGGGTTGAGACTCTGCTGACCAGCTTGGTGCGGCGGTCAGCGCAAGCGCCAGGGCCGCAGCCAGCGCCCGCAGGGCTTGAGGTTTGGATATGGGGTTCATCAGACGTTCTCCGTCGATTGGGCCGCAGCCTCGGCTGCGCGCTCTTTGCGCGGCAGGCCGAAGCGGGCAAACATCAGGGGCAGCAGCACCAGGGTCAGGGCGGTGGAACTCACCAGCCCGCCGACCACGACCACGGCCAGGGGCTTCTGAATTTCCGAGCCCGGCCCGGTGGCCGACAGCAGGGGGATGAGGCTGAACGCGGTGATGGTGGCGGTCATCATCACCGGCCGCAGTCGGCGCATGGCGCCATCGCGCACGGCCTGCGCCAACGGAAGCCCGCGCTGCAGCAGCTCGTTGAAGTGACTGACCAGCACCACGCCGTTGAGCACCGCAATGCCCAGCAACGCGATGAAGCCCACCGAGGCCGGCACCGACAGGTATTGCCCGCTGGCCCACAGCGCAATCACTCCGCCGACGAGAGCGAACGGAATGTTGGCGAACACCAGCACCGACTGCCGCACCGAGCCGAACGTGGTCATCAGCAGCACGAAAATCAGCGCCAGCGCCACCGGCACCACCAGCCCAAGCCGGGCAGCGGCGCGTTGCTGGTTCTCGAACTGTCCGCCCCACTCCAGCCGGACGCCTTCCGGCAGCTTGATCTTGTCGGCCACGGCCTTCTTGGCGTCATCGACATAGCTCACCAGATCGCGTCCGCTCACATTGGCCTGCACCGAGGCGAAGCGGCTGCCGTCTTCATGCGC
>NZ_JBYCKI010000117.1:0-3103 GCF_057473305.1 Thiomonas sp. TH-17 | reverse complement strand
TTGACTTTGAAAGGCATGGACGTTCTCGAATGGAAACGGCAGGGGGAACAACGAGCCTGCATTCTAAGCAAGCGGCAGCCCCGATTGAAGCGCACTAGTACGGTGCATAACGCCTTGATATGGTGCGAACTCAGCCGGTAAGCGCACCAATAATGCGCAGTTTGTGAGCGGTTGTGAACCAAACAAGGGCGTCATGCGCTTTTTATGGGCACGGAGTTTGCTGTTTTTGTGCATCAGACTTTTATCAGGAACCTTCATCGTGCAAGACGCCTCCAGCGGAAATGTGTTGTTCATCCTCCTCGGCGCCATTCTGGTGCTCGCCATGCACGCCGGGTTCGCCTTTCTTGAGCTGGGCACGGTGCGCAAGAAAAACCAGGTCAACGCGCTGTCGAAAATCATCACCGACTTTTCCGTCTCGGCGATTGCCTACTTTCTGATCGGCTACGGCATCGCCTACGGCCATCATTTTCTCGTGGGCGATGACGTGCTCACTCGCGATCATGGCTACGAGCTGACCCGCTTTTTCTTCCTCCTGACCTTCGCCGCGGCCATTCCAGCCATCATCTCCGGCGGCATTGCCGAGCGCGCCAAGTTCTGGCCGCAGCTCATCGCCACCTTCACCATCGTCGCCTTCATCTACCCGTTTTTCGAGGGCATAGTGTGGCACGGCAATCTGGGCATTCAGGCGTGGCTGCAATCCACTTTTGGCGCACCCTTTCACGACTTCGCCGGGTCGGTGGTGGTACACGCCATGGGCGGCTGGATTGCCCTGCCCGCCGTGCTGCTGCTGGGCGCCCGGCGCGGCCGCTATCACGCCAATGGGCAGATGTCGGCGCATCCGCCCTCGTCCATTCCCTTTCTGGCGCTGGGTTCGTGGATTCTGATCGTGGGCTGGTTCGGCTTCAACGTGATGAGCGCGCAAAAGCTCGACCAGATCAGCGGTCTGGTGGCGGTGAACTCGCTCATGGCCATGGTGGGCGGCACCCTGGCGGCGCTGGCCGCGGGCAAGAACGACCCCGGCTTTCTGCATAACGGCCCGCTGGCCGGCTTGGTGGCGGTGTGCGCGGGCTCGGACGTGATGCATCCACTG
Source organism: Thiomonas sp. TH-17 (assembly GCF_057473305.1). Lineage (NCBI taxonomy): Bacteria > Pseudomonadati > Pseudomonadota > Betaproteobacteria > Burkholderiales > Thiomonas > Thiomonas sp. TH-17. The sequence continues at coordinate 2,013 of NZ_JBYCKI010000117.1, read as the reverse complement.
GGCGCTTTGGTGGTCGGCGCGGTGGCCGGAGCGCTGTTCGTCTGGATGTTCACCCTGACGCAAAACCGCTGGAAGATCGACGACGTGCTGGGCGTCTGGCCCCTGCATGGCCTGTGCGGCACCTGGGGCGGCATCGCCGCAGGCATTTTCGGCATGAAGGCGCTGGGCGGTCTGGGCGGGGTTTCGCTGGCCTCGCAGATCGTCGGCACGCTGATGGGCATCGCTGTAGCCCTGATCGGCGGTTTCGTGGTCTATGGCGTGCTGAAAAAGACCCTCGGCATCCGCCTCGATGCCGAAGAGGAATTCAATGGCGCCGACCTCTCCATTCACCGCATCAGCGCCACCCCGGAGCGCGAGGCGTCGTGGTAGGGTGAAATGCTCCGCTCGCGCCGTGCCGAACCGGCCCTATTCGGAGTGGGTTTTAGGTTGCAGGTCCGGCGCCTTGTAGAGGTTTCCAGGTTCGATCGTGTGGACATAGCGTCCCATCCAATCGCGCTCGAAAATCGCTTCGAGGGTGCGCGCCGGGGCTGCGCCGGCGATGAACAACGAGGCGTCCACCGTCGTCTCGAAGTAACTCCAGCTCCAGTTTCCTGTGCCGATATAGCTGCGGCGGCCATCGGCGACGGCGTATTTGCAATGCTCGACCCGTGCATAGGGAATGAACCCCTGCGGCGCTTCGGGCAGCGCGCTGTATTTCACTTCGATGCCGGGCATCAGCGCCAGGCTCTTCAGATAGGCCTGCATCGGCTCGCGCAGCGCCCAGTCGGCGACGACGATGCGTACCTTCACACCGCGTGCGGCGGCGTCGCGCAGCGCTGCGTCCAGCGGCGCCCACCAGCCCGCAGGGCCGTAATCCTTGAACGCACTCAGGGTCATGACCTGAATGTCGAGGCTGTGCTGAGCGCCCCGGACGAATTGCAGCAACTGCGGTTCCTCGCGGTCGAGCCAGATGGGTAGCAGAGCCGGTGGACTGAAGGCGGCGGAAATCACCAACGGTTTGCCGTCGGGCTGGTCGATCACGATGGGATCCTGCGCGGTCACCGGTGAGAAGTCTGGCGGCAGTACGGCGCGGCGGACTGCCGCGGGCAGGTCGGGATCGGCGGCGAGGGCCCACTCGAAATCGAACGCAACCTCGAAAGTATGCGCCAGCCGCGTATTGCGCACCACGGCGCCGATTTCGTGGATCTGCGACAGCGCCCGCCAGTCCCAGTTCTGCGAACCGACGAACACGGCCTGTCCGTCGACGACGAAATACTTGGCGTGCAGCACGCCCCCGGTCAGCTTGTCGACGGGAAGGATGCGGATCTCGATCCCGGGCTGCCCGCGCAGCAGGTCGTAAGCCGCCTGGCTTTGCGTCATGAAGGTGGCGTCGAGCAGAATGCGGACCGCGATTCCCGCTCTGGCGCGGGCGATCAGGGCGTCGAGCACGGGCTGTAGCGCTTCGCCCGGCTGATTGCTGATGTAGAAGGCCGCGATGTCGATGCGACGCCGCGCATGCCGGATCAGGTCCAGCCACACCTGCTGCGTGCGAGGCACGCCCGGTTCGCCGTAGTCGGTGGCCACCGGCACGCTCTCGACGATCTGAAATGCGGGCACGACGGCGGCGCCCTGCGCCGCTGCGGGGCAAGCCATCCACGCAGTGGCGCAGGCGGCGGCGATCAAGCGGCGAATCGTCCAATTCATCGGATGTGCTGGGCTTGCGGTTTGCAGAGGATCACAACGGCTCGACATCGACGGGGCCGCCCTCGAACGGGCCGCCCAGCAATTCCAGCACTTCCGAGCAGAACGCCTTGAGGCGCCGCGTGTCCCCATGGACGAAGAACTCGCGGATGATGGCGTCTAGTTCCGCAGCTATTTCCGGTGAAACCTCCTGTAAATGGCGCCGCCCCCACTTCCCCTCACCCCTCCATCCACCATTACCAGGCTGCTGAAATACTTCCGTCTGCAGTCCACGGCACCGGCGTGTGAGCCGTTATGCAGTGAGCCCCCTCAGATCTACTGGAGACCCGAGCA
>NZ_JBYCKI010000116.1:0-1958 GCF_057473305.1 Thiomonas sp. TH-17 | reverse complement strand
AGGACTGGCTCGTCGAGGGGAAAAAGAAACTCGACGGAGCGCGTGAGGCGGTGCGCTACCTGTGCGAACCCGTCCCCCTGCCGCGCGAGGTGGAGCAGTACCTGCGCTACTTCTGCGGCGATGCCGCCAATGCCAACGCGCTGAGCGAATCCGAGCCGCTGCGGGTGACGTACTACAAGGCGGTAGCTCTATTTGTACGCGCTTATTCCGAAGTGGCCCAGAACCTGACCGAGGCCGGTTACCCGGCTGCGGAGGCCGATGCGCTGAAGATGGAAGTGGCGTTCCACGTCGAGATCCGCGCCGCCATCAAGAAGCACTCAGGCGAGGAGCTGGACATCAAACCGTACGAGGCGGACATGCGCCACCTCATCAACACCTACATCCAGGCCGATACGGCGACGGGGCTCGGCCAGCTCGGGGAGATGTCACTGACCGAGCTCATTGTCGAGACCGGCATCCACGATGCCATTGCCCGCACGCTCAACGAGAAGGGCAAGCTGTCGAGGAATGCCATCGCCGAAGGCATCATCAACAACGTCCGCAAGACCATCATCCGCGACCACCTCACTGACCCACACTTCTACGAGCAGATGTCGCTGTTGCTGGATGATCTGATCCAGCAGAGCCGGGCCGACGCGGAAGCCTACGAGGAGTTCCTGCGCAAGGCCGAGGCTTTGGTGCAACGGCTGGCGACCAAGCAGCCTGAGGCCGGCGTTCCCGCGGCCCTGCATGGCAAGCGCGAGGCCACCGTGATCTACAACAACCTGCCGCGGATCCTGGCGACCGGAGGCGTGCCCGCTGCCGTAGCGGAGTCGAATCCCGCAGCAGAGAAGGCAAGGCTGGATCTTGCCCTTGAGATCGACCGCACAATGCGCGAGCGGGCACCGGCGGGCTGGAAAGGCGACCAGGCGCGCGAAGCGCAGGTGCTCAACGCGCTGTTCCCACTGCTTGATCGCAACCGCGCGGCAACCCAAGCCCTGTTCGAGCTCGTCAAGCAGCAGGTCGGCTATCAATGAGTGCGTTGATCCGCCTTGGCGAAATCACGATCACAGTGACGCGCAAGGACATCAAACACGTCCACCTTTCGGTGCACCCGCCCGGCGGCCGCGTGACACTGGTTGCTCCGATCCGTACGCGGCCGGAAGTGGCGCGCGCCTATGCCGCGTCAAGACTGGGCTGGATACGGGAACAGCAGGCGCGATTACAGGGGCAGGCCCGCGAGTCAGCCCGCCGCTACGTCACGCGGGAGAGTCACTTCGTCTGGGGCAAGCGTTACCTGCTCACCGTGGTCGAACGCGAGCAGAAACCTTCGGTGACGATGGACCACCGGCGCATCACGCTCAGCGTGCGTCCTGGCAGCGACCGGGCCAGACGCGAGGCCGTGATGCACGCATGGCACAAGGCCCTGCTGCACGCTGAAGTGGCACGCTTGATCCGCAAGTGGGAGCCTCGCCTCGGGGTCAAGGTTACTGCGTATTTCCTGCAGCGCATGAAGACGAAATGGGGCAGTTGCAACCATGCCGCGCGGCATATCCGCCTCAACACCGAGCTGGCGAAAAAACCGAAGGATCTGCTCGAGTACGTCATCGTGCACGAGATGCTGCACCTGATCGCACCGACGCACAGAGAGCGGTTCCTCACGCTGATGACGAAGCACTACCCCTCATGGCGCGAAGCCAGGGCCGAACTGAACGAGCTGCCGCTGTCCGCGCAGGCGTGGCGACTGTGAGCGGTCCGGGACCCAACTACTGGCGGTTACTGCGCGTTTTCGATTGACCGGTTCCGGCCCGGAACTGCCAGTCGTCTGCCGAAGATGCACGCCACAAAGCAGCCGTTCAAAAACGTGCCGCTTCACAGCCACTGTAAGCGAGCGCCCACGCCACCTTGTGCGGTGGCGTGATGCACGTGTAGCGATCAGGCAGCAGGCCGCCAGGAGGTCGGCAGCAGGGTGCCGATGT
>NZ_JBYCKI010000115.1:0-1349 GCF_057473305.1 Thiomonas sp. TH-17 | reverse complement strand
TGAAATGCCGGAGAGCATCAGCAGCTTTCGTGCCAGGTCTGTGTGGGGGCTGTCACATCGTTGTCACTTGCTTTACGTTCTGTGAGAAGCGAATTGATGCACCAATAATGTGCGCTCTGATGAATATGCACCCCAGTGGTGCGAATCTTGGCGGGTCGATCCTTGGCGAGACGCAAGAACGCAATGGCCTGTTGCGCGTCCGTCGTGGGAAATCGGTCACAATGCCCCAACCAAAGCCATTTCAGGAGTTCCGCTATGAACGACAGCTTTCGCCAACGCAATACCGCGTTTTTCGACCAGATCGGCCGCTTGATCGAACAGTCGCCGCTGCACGATGCGCAGCGCAATTTGCGTGCACTGGCGCATTCCGCCGCGGGGCGGCTCGATCTGGTGACGCGCGACGAGTTCGACGCCACCCAGCGCATGCTGCTGGCCGCGCGTCAGCAGATCGATACCCTCGAAGCCCAGGTGCGCGAACTGCAGTCCCGGCTGGACAACGGGTCGCAGAGCGCGCCCTCGTCGCCCGAAGACGCCTGGCGCTGACCCGCGCCCATGTCGCTGGCGCAAGTCGCCAGCCGGGCGCTGCTGGGCATGGAGGCGCCACCGGTCACGGTGGAAGTGCATCTCTCGCCCGGTCTGCCCGGCTTCACCATCGTCGGGCTGCCCGAGGCCGAGGTGCGCGAGGCGCGTGACCGCGTGCGCAGCGCGCTCATCAATAGCGGGCTGGGTTTTCCGTCGAACAAGCGCATCGTCGTCAACCTGGCGCCGGCCGATCTGCCCAAGGAGTCCGGCCGTTTCGACCTGCCCATCGCCATCGGACTGCTGGCGGCGCAGGGACTCATTCCAGCGCCGCGTCTTCAGGGGCATACTTTCGCAGGAGAGTTGTCGCTCACCGGGGCGTTGCGGCCCACGCGGGGGGCGCTGGCCATGGCGTGTGCCATCGGGGCGCAAGGGGACGTCGAGACGGCTGAGCCTCGTCTGGTTTTGCCTCAAACCAGTGCTGAGGAGGCGGCTTTGGCGCAGGCCGCGGCTGTTTTTGGTGCGCGTGATTTGCAGGAGGTCGTGGCCTATCTGCTCGAACAGGACGGCGCCGCGCAGCCGGTCACATCTGCCAAGGTTGAGGCCGCGCCTGCCGACGCGCCCGACATGGCCGAAGTGCGCGGCCACAGCGCGGCGAAACGCGCACTGGAAATCGCCGCAGCCGGGGGACATCATGTGCTGATGGTGGGGCCGCCGGGCAGCGGCAAGTCCATGCTGGCGCAGCGCTTTGCCGGATTGTTGCCCGCCTTGACTCGCGCGCAGGCGCTGGAGAGTGCAACGGTGCTCAGCCTGGTGGGGCGCTTCGATCC
>NZ_JBYCKI010000114.1:0-4778 GCF_057473305.1 Thiomonas sp. TH-17 | reverse complement strand
CTCGGGTCTCCAGTAGATCTGAGGGGGCTCACTGCATAACGGCTCACACGCCGGTGCCGTGGACTGCAGACGGAAGTATTTCAGCAGCCTGTTAGGAGAAATTTCGATGACAACGAGCAAAAAAGATGCATCGCTTGCGAGCAAAATTTTGCGCAAACCCGGAAGCACTCCGGCGCAGAAATCAGTCGCTGGGTCTGATCTCTCTCAGGCTAAGAAAAAGCCAAATCCTGCATCGAAGAAGAAAAAGTAAGGACTGCGATCAGGCCGCCTGTTGTGCGTTACACGGTAACGCATCTGCACGGGCCATTGAGCCACCACCCGGCACTTCTGCGGTGGCGTCAGCCATCACATCAAGCCGACCCGCAAGGTCTCGGGCGGGCTGCGCTACGTCCTGACGGCGATGTAGAACTTGTAGGAGTCATACTGCTCACCAAACGGTCGTTTTATGTACGCTCCGCCGACCAACCAAGATGTTATTTTCAGAAGACGACTGCACCAATCAACGAGGCATGACGCCTGTTGTGCATACGGCTCCTGATAGCCAGATATCAGGACTCCTCTGCACGAAACTCGGCTATGCTCAATACTCGTGTGCACCAAAGCGAGGTGAGCATGGCGACCGATACCGCACCGATTACCGAGCACGGCGTAGCCACCCTGCCAGATCAGGCATGGGAGCGTGCGCGCCGTCGCGCGGAGATCATCGGGCCGCTGGCACAGTCGGAAACGGTCGGGCATGAAGCGGCCGATGCGGCAGCCCAGGCACTTGATCTGTCCCGGCGACAGGTCTACGTCCTGATCCGCCGTGCCCGGCAAGGCTCGGGGTTGGTCACTGACTTGGCTCTTGGGCAGTCGAGCGGCGGCAAAGGTAAGGGCCGCTTGCCGGAATCGGTCGAACGCATCATCCGCGAGCTACTGCAAAAGCGCTTTCTCACCAAGCAGAAGCGCAGCCTGGCGGCCTTCTATCGCGAGGTTGCGCGGACGTGCAAACTGCAAAATCTGCGGGTGCCGGCGCGCAACACAGTGGCGTTGCGGATTGCCGGCCTCGACCCGCTCAAGACCATTCGCCTTCGGGAAGGGCAGGATGCGTCCCGCACCCTGCAAGGTGTCGGTGGCGTTCCACCGCCAATTTTCACGCCAATGGAGCAGGTGCAAATCGACCATACGGTCATCGACCTGATCGTGGTGGACGAGCGCGACCGGCAACCAATTGGCCGTCCGTACCTTACCCTCGCCATCGATGTGTTCACCCGCTGCGTGGTTGGCATGGTGGTCACGTTAGAAGCGCCATCCGCCGTCTCGGCCGGCCTGTGCCTCGCACACGCCGGTTGCGACAAGCGCCCTTGGTTGGAAAGGTTGGACGTGGAAATGGACTGGCCGATGAGCGGCAAGCCCGCGCTGCTCTACCTGGACAACGCGGCCGAATTTAAGAGCGAGGCGCTGCGCCGTGGCTGCGAGCAGCATGGCATCCGGTTGGACTATCGGCCTCTCGGGCAGCCGCACTATGGCGGCATCGTGGAACGGATCATCGGCACGGCGATGCAGATGATCCACGACGAATTGCCGGGGACGACCTTCTCCAACCCTGACCAGCGCGGGGAATACGCCTCCGAGAAGATGGCCGCCCTGACCCTGCGCGAGCTGGAACGCTGGCTCGCATTGGCGGTTGGCACCTATCACGGCTCCGTGCACAACGGCCTGCTCCAACCGCCGGCCGCGCGCTGGGCCGAAGCTGTCGCGCGTACCGGCGCTCCAACCGTCATCACTCGCACCACGGCTTTTCTGGTCGATTTCCTGCCCGTCCTCCGCCGCACCCTGACCCGCACTGGCTTCGTCATCGACCACATCCACTACTACGCCGATGCGCTCAAGCCGTGGATAGCTCGGCGCGACCGCCTGCCTGCGTTCCTGATCCGGCGCGACCCACGCGACATCAGCCGCATTTGGGTGCTGGAGCCGGAGGGGCAGCACTATTTGGAAATTCCATACCGTACCTTGTCGCACCCGGCTGTCACCCTCTGGGAACAACGGCAGGCGCTGGCGAAATTGCGGCAGCAAGGGCGCGAACAGGTGGATGAGTCGGCGCTGTTCCGCATGATCGGGCAGATGCGCGAAATCGTGACCACTGCGCAGAAAGCCACGCGCAAGGCGCGGCGCGACGCGGATCGACGCCAGCATCTCAAGTCAACGGCACAACCTGTCAAAACCACGCCACCACCGGACACGGACATGGCAGACCCGCAGGCGGACAACCAGCCACCTGCCAAACCGTTCGACCAGATTGAGGAGTGGTAGCCGTGGACGAATATCCCATCATCGACCTGTCCCATCTGCTGCCGACGGCTCAGGGCTTGGCCCGTCTTCCGGCTGACGAGCGCATCCATCGCCTTCGCGCCGACCGCTGGATCGGCTATCCGCGAGCAGTTGAGGCGCTGAACCGCCTGGAAGCCCTGTATGCGTGGCCAAACAAGCAACGCATGCCCAACCTCCTATTGGTCGGTCCAACCAACAACGGCAAGTCGATGATCGTCGAGAAGTTCCGCCGCACCCGCCCGGCCAGCTCCGACGCCGACCAGGAACACATCCCAGTATTGGTCGTGCAGATGCCGTCCGAGCCGTCGGTGAGCCGTTTCTACGTCGCACTGCTCGCGGCGATGGGGGCACCATTGCGAGCGCGCCCACGGCTGCCGGAAATAGAGCAACTGGCGCTGGCACTGCTGCGCAAGGTCGGCGTGCGTATGCTGGTGATCGACGAGTTACACAACGTCCTGGCCGGCAACAGCGTCAACCGCCGGGAATTCCTCAACCTGCTGCGCTTCCTTGGCAACGAACTGCGCATCCCGCTGGTCGGGGTCGGCACGCGCGACGCCTACTTGGCCATCCGCTCAGATGACCAGTTGGAAAACCGCTTCGAGCCGATGATGCTGCCGGTGTGGGAGGCCAACGACGATTGCTGTTCACTGCTGGCCAGCTTCGCGGCTTCGCTCCCGCTGCGGCGACCTTCGTTGATTGCCACGCTGGACATGGCTCGCTACCTGCTCACGCGCAGCGAGGGCACTATTGGCGAGCTGGCGCACCTATTGATGGCGGCGGCCGTGGCAGCCGTGGAGAGTGGTGAGGAAGCGATCAACCACCGCACGCTCAGCATGGCCGATTACACCGGTCCTAGCGAGCGGCGGCGGCAATTCGAGCGGGAACTGATGTGAAGCCAGCGCCACGCTGGCCAGTGCATCCGGCACCCAGGGAAGGCGAAGCCCTGTCTTCGTGGCTCAACCGCGTGGCCCTTTGCTATAACATGGAAGTGTCCGAGCTGCTGGAGCACGATCTTGGTCACGGCCAGGTTGACGACCTGGACACCGCGCCACCACTGGCGCTGCTGGCGATGCTCTCCCAGCGGAGTGGTATCGAGCTGGATCGGCTGCGCTGCATGAGTTTCGCCGGCTGGGTGCCTTGGCTACTGGACAGCCTTGATGATCAGATTCCAGCGGCATTGGAAACCTATGCGTTCCAACTCTCGGTGCTGCTGCCGAGACTCCGCCGTAAGACGCGATCCATCACGAGTTGGCGTGCCTGGCTGCCCACCCAACCGATACACCGCGCCTGTCCGCTCTGCCTGAACGATCCGGAGAACCAAGCCGTACTGCTCGCGTGGAAGCTGCCCCTGATGCTGAGCTGCCCACTGCATGGCTGCTGGCTGGAATCCTATTGGGGCGTGCCAGGGCGGTTTCTCGGCTGGGAGAACGCCGACGCCGAACCGCGCATTGCCAGCGACGCGATTGCGGCGATGGACCAACGTACCTGGCAGGCACTGACGACCGGCCATGTGGAGCTGCCGCGCCGACGCATCCACGCCGGATTGTGGTTTCGATTGCTACGCACGCTGCTCGATGAGCTGAACACCCCGCTTTCGACGTGCGGAGCCAGCGCGGGGTATCTCCGCCAAGTCTGGGAAGGCTGCGGGCATCCGCTGCGTGCTGGGCAAAGTCTGTGGCGACCGCATGAAGCCCTGAACCCGGCAGCACAGTTGCAGATGCTGGAGGCGGCGGCAACGGCAATTCACTTGATTGAGGTGAGGGATATCAGCCCGCCAGGCGAGCAGGCAAAGCTATTCTGGTTCGAGCCCCAAACCGGGTTCACCAGTGGACTGCCGGCGAAAGCGCCGAAGCCCGAACCCGTCGATCACTGGCAACGGGCGGTCCAGGCCATTGATGAGGCGATCATTGAAGCGCGGCACGACCCCGAGACGGCCCGCTCGCTGTTCGCGTTGGCTTCCTTTGGTCGGCGCGACCCCGCTTCCCTGGAACGGTTGCGCACCACCTTCGCGAAGGAAGGCATCCCCCCGGAATTTCTGTCACATTATGAGCCTGACGGACCCTTTGCATGTCTTAGACAGAATGACGGGTTAAGTGACAAATTTTGACGGCTCGAACTTTCCGGCGCACACTGTCACATAATCGAACGTATATGTGACAGGTGCAACATGCTGATTGGCTACATGCGAGTATCGAAGGCGGATGGCTCCCAAGCGACTGACTTGCAGCGCGATGCGCTGATCGCGGCTAGCATCGATCCGGCTCATCTTTATGAGGACCAGGCGTCCGGCAAGCGCGAGGATCGCCCTGGCCTGGCAAACTGCCTGAAGGCGCTGAGGTCGGGAGATACGCTGGTGGTGTGGAAGCTCGACCGTAAGCGTCCGCCGAACCCATCTTTTCAATGAGTCTGTGCTGAGTGAAGCTTGAGTTTTTTCGGAGGCTTCATGCGATCAGACAAACTCAGTG
>NZ_JBYCKI010000113.1:0-7334 GCF_057473305.1 Thiomonas sp. TH-17 | reverse complement strand
CGACGACCTCATCTTTTTGGGCGAGTTCTGCCGCCACGCGGGCGCCCACGGCGGGTTCGCCCTGGTCGTTTTTCACCACCAGTTGAATTTTCCGGCCCAGATAGCCGCCCACCGCGTTGATTTCCTGCACCGCGAGTTGAGCCCCGTTCACCATGCTTTGCCCGAAATCGGCCGAGCCGCCGGTCATCGGCCCGACCAGGCCGAGGCGAATGGGGCGCGCGTCCTGCGCCTGGGCGGCAAAAGGCGTCAGGCCGCCACCCAGCGTGATGACCAGCAGCCCGATGACTTGAAGCCTTTGGGGACGAATGGCGCGCGCAGCGGTGGTGCGGGAAGGCAGGGGCGAGGGCATGTGCAGAAGCGGCGTAAGCCGAAGTGGGCAAGAATGGCGATTACAAAGTGCTTCGATTGTTAACGCAAGCTTGCAATCGAGCCCTGCCCACTTTTGTGGCACGCAGCAAACGCTGCTGCCCCTTCCGACGCCGCACTCATTCCATGCCGAATTCCCTGCGCTTGAGATAAAGCTCTCCCAACGTGCCAATGACTTGATTGGAAATGCGGGCGTAATCGCCCCCGCCCTGCAATTGCTGCAGCGCCTCTTTCTGCTGATTCGCCAAAGCCTGGCGGGCGACATCGGCGGCTACGCGATGAAAAGCGGCATGTTCTTCAAACAACCGAGTGAACAGACGCTGCGTGTCGGTGCTCAGTGCCGGACGGTTTTCGCGAATGCCATAGAGCCACTTGCCCAGATCGCAGCGGTTGTCCACCGCAATGGCGTCGGGGTCGAGTGTGGAGCAAGCGCCGCTGACGCAATCGTGCAACCGCTTCTTCCACGCTTTGTGGGCGTTCGTCGCCGAAAAAAAGTTCAGTTCCATGCGGGCTTTATTGACGATAGTTGGGCGGGTGCTCCAAATATAGTTTTCCGGATGAAACTTTGCAATTCTGTGATGTGCCTTGGGCTGAGGTGCGTCAAGATTCGGAAGGCGAGGGACCAAGTTCCCGTTCGAGCGACGCTTTTTAGCGTCGCCCTACGATAGGCTGCACGTCATCGGCAACCTCGGAGGAACTGTGCAACAAGAACCCAAACACGGACCGCGCTTCTGGCTGGGCAACGGCATTCTGGCGCTGGCCGCGGTGTTTCTGCTGTTCATCGACCAGGCGGCGCAATGGCTGGGCACGGGGGCGGTTGCGCTCTGGATGGGGCTGGTCGCCGTGGGCGTCTATCTCATCGTCAAAGACGGGCGATGAGAGGCCGGGAATTCAGCGAAAGAACAACGCGCTCATCACCAGACCGATCAGCACGATGCTCCAGCGCATCACTTCGCGCGGAATGCGTCGGGCGACGCGCGCGCCCACATAGCCGCCCACCAGCACGGCGGGCAGCATCACCGCCACCCAGCGCCACTGCACGGTGCCTGCGGCGGCGTAGATGCCCACGGCGAACAGGGTGAGCACGGCGGAGATGGCGTTTTTCAGCGCGTTCATGCGGTTGAGATGGGTTTCGCCGATCAGGGTGAGCATCGCCAGCAGCAGCACGCCGAGGCCGCCGTTGAAGTAGCCGCCGTACACGCTGACCACGAACAGGCCGACCAGCGCCTGCAGGCGCGGCGCATGCTGCTCGGGGTGGCGGCCGATGCGGCGCAACAAGGTCGGCCCGAAGGCGAACAAGGCGGTGGCGAACAACAGCAACCACGGCACCAGCGCCCGAAATGCGTGATTGCTCGTGGTGATCAACAGCCCGGCGCCGATGCCTCCGCCCACCAGGCAGGTCAGCATCAGCGCGGTCATGCCGACCGAGCGCGGCGGGCCGAGATCTTCGCGGAAGCCCCAGGTGCTCGCAAAGTAACCGGGCAACAAGGCCGTGGTACCGGTGGCGTTGGCGGCAACGGGTGGAATCCCGGCATAGATCAATGCGGGCAGGGTGAGAAAACTGCCGCCCCCGGCCGCTGCGTTGAGCGCCGCGCCGAAAAAAGCCGCCAGCGCGACCAGCGCCAATGTGAAACCGTCGTTGAACATGAGCTTGACGCGAAAAAGCGCCAAGCATACGCACAACAGCCGCGCTGCGCCGGGCTGGCCTGCGGTTTGTAGTCCAATGCCGCTTTCAATTGGTAACACGACCCTCTACTGAAATGGCCACCAGTCTGCTCGCTCTTCTCGATGACATCACCACCGTGCTGGATGACGTCGCGGTGCTCACCAAACTCTCGGCCAAAAAAACCGCGGGCGTGCTGGGCGACGATCTGGCGCTCAACGCCCAGCAGGTCACCGGGGTGCAGAGCAACCGCGAAATTCCCGTGGTGCTGGCCGTGGCCAAGGGCTCGCTGATCAACAAATCCATTCTTGTGCCGCTGGCGCTGGCGATCAGCGCCTTTGCGCCCTGGGCGATCACCCCTTTGCTGATGGTGGGCGGGGCGTATCTGTGCTTCGAGGGCGCGGAGAAGCTGGCGCACAAGTTTTTCCACCGCGCATCAGAAGACGAAGCCCATCACGAGGAACTGACACAGGCGCTGACTCACCCGGAGGTCGACCTGCTGGCGCTGGAGCGCGACAAGGTGAAGGGCGCGGTGCGCACCGACTTCGTGCTTTCCGCCGAAATCATCGCCATCACGCTCGGTGCGGTGGCGGGTGCGAGCTTCACCACGCAGGTCGCCGTACTGGTCGGCATTTCCTTGCTGATGACCGTGGGCGTTTATGGCCTGGTTGCGGGTATCGTGAAGCTGGACGATGCCGGGCTCTACCTGAGCCGTCAGGCGTCTGCCGCGGCGCAGGCGCTGGGGCGCGGCATATTGGCTTCGGCGCCCTGGCTGATGAAAGGGCTGAGCGTGGTGGGTACTGCCGCAATGTTTCTGGTGGGCGGCGGCATCATCAGCCACGGTTGGCCCTGGCTGCATCACGCCAGCGAGGCCGTAGCGCATCAGTCGGGTGCGGCGCTGGGCTGGTTGAGCCCGTTGCTGTTCGATGCTGCGGTGGGCATCGCCACCGGCATCGTGGTGCTCGGCGTGTGGGCGCTCGGGCAGAAACTTCGGGGGCGCGGCGCGGCGGCACATTGAGCCGCGCCGCAGCGTATTACGGCCAGGGATTTACGCGGCCAGTTGTGCGGCGATCTGGTCCTTGAGCTGCAAACGCTCTTTTTTCAGCGTTTCCAGGTGCAGGCCATCGACGGCGCGCACGCCTTCTTCAATCTGCACCACTTCCTTGTTGAGTTCTTCGTAGCGCTGGGCCAGCTTTTGGAAGTGGGCGTTGTCTGATTTCAGCGCGTGGATCTTGTCGGCCTGGGCGGGAAATTCGTGGGTCAAATCGTGCGGGTCGAGCGTCATGGGCGAAGTCCTCCTTGAGAGATGGATAAGGCTTAACCTTAGGACGATTCGCTGCCGCGCGCCACCGTCTGGCGCAAAGCGGGGGATGGACAGGCTCCTACGGATTGACCGGCAGCAACGCCCACATGCGCCCGGGCCACTGCATGCGGCCTGCGAGTTCGCCGGCCGCATCGCCGGTGCCGGTGAACAAGTCGGCGCGCACGGCGCCGGTGATGGCGGAGCCTACATCCTGCGCGAAAACCAGCCGGTTGAGCGCCTTGGGCGGGCTGGTGCTGCCGTCGTAAGGTTGCGAGGTGGATAGCCATATCGGCAGTCCCAGCGCGATGGCGCGCTTGTCCACTGCGATGCTGCGCATGGCCGTGAGCGGAACGCCCAGAGCGCCGGTGGGGCCGCGCTGCGGGTCGGTGTCGAGCGCCGCATTGAAAAACACCACGCGCGGGTTGGCGGCCAGCATTTCGGGCACTTCAGCAGGGTGCATCTGCGCCCAGGCGCGGATGATGGACATGGTGATCGTGCCTTTCACCCGCCCGGTGTCGAGCAGCCAGCGGCCGACCGATTTGTAGGGCCAGCCGTTGGTGCCGGCGTAGCTCAGCCGCAAGGTCTGGCCGCCGGGCAGACGCACGAGGCCGGAGCCTTGCACCTGCAGGAACAGGGCGTCCACCGTGCTGTCGAGCCAGACCACGGCGTGACGATCCAGCGCGGCCTGAAGCGCGGGGTCGGCCTGAATCTGCGCCCGGCTCCAGTAGGGCAGTACGCGCTGCCGCCCGTCCACCCAAGCCACCCGGCCGCCGCTGACGCCATCGGCGCCCGGCGCGCGCGGCACGAGGTCGGCGGGCAGCCCCCAGACCGGCACCACATAAGGCCACACGCGGGTGAGCGAGCCGTGCAGCACCGGCTCGTAGTAACCGGTGATCAAGCCTTTGTCCTCTTTGTCTTGCTTGCCGGAGGCGGTGATTTGCCACGGCGCGAACTGGGTCTCGATGAACGTCCGCTGCGCCTGCGGATCGTCCGAAGGCACGGACGCCGCGCGTCGGCACACCGCCGCCAGCGCGCTGGGCAGGCGCGCGCCGCAATCGCGCCGGAAGGCTTGCCAGACGCCGTTGAAATCGTCCTGCGGCCAGCCGGGCAAATCGGCCCACTGTGCGGGTTGCAGCCGCACACCGGTGCCGGTGAGCGCAGCCGCGGTGCCCGGCGGGGTTGCAGGCCAGGGTGCCGCCGACGCCGAAGCGGGCGGCAGGGGCATGGGCGCGGAAGCGGGCGGCGCGGGCGGTGTGGCGCAGGAGGCCAGCGCCAGCCCCAGCAGGCAGAGCAGGGCGGTGCGAACATGGCCCATCAACCCCGGTCGGTGCGATAACAAAGTCATGCTCAGGTTTATGCGCTGGCCGCAGCGTGTCGCGGCGGCAGGATGAACGTCCAGGGCCTGCGCCACAGCCGACGGGCGATGCTGGTGTAAATGGCGCGGCGCTCTTTCACCTGAATGCCCCGGGCGCGCAAGGCGAGGCGGTAGGCCAGATAGAAACTCACGCCGACGTTCAGCACGCCGTTGACGGCAATGCCCGCCAGCGCCCACCAGAACGCCGGATCGTTCACGACCGCGGGCCCCAGGCTGGCGCAGGCCGCGCCAAACAGGCCCGAGGACAGGGTGACGTGCCGCACCTGCAGATCGATGCCGAAAATGCGGAAGAACTCCGGCGTCAGGCCGAGCAGCAGGCCAAGCGACACATTGCCCGACATGACGCCGATATTGCGACGCCACCAGGCGGCCCAACGCGCGGCGCGCTGCGCGCCCAGGCGACGGCGGATGCGCGGGTTCCAGGCGATGGCGCTGTCGAGCCGGTGTAGCACGAAGGCGTTTTCGGCCCAGCCCGCAATCACACTGGAGAGAAACAGCAGCACCCCGGTAAAAGCGGCGAACAGCGGTGTGGGGCCCAGCAGCGACAACGATTCCAGCTCGTGCTCCGCCTTGGGCACCGGCAGAAACTGCGGCCCGAACCAGGCCAGCCCGCCCAGACCGAGCAGCAGCGCCACCGGCATGACCAGCAGCACGTTGCCGAACACCCCGGCCGACTGCGAGCGCGTGAGGTTGGCGACCTCGTCAACGAATCGCTCCACCCCGCCGGGTTTGGACAGATCGCCGAGCTTGTCGGCCATGGCCGGTGCGGTCATTGCCGGTTGTTTGGTGGCGATGGTCCAGTGCAGCAACTGCACGATGACAAAGCTCACCGCGTAGTTCAGCCCGGCAAGCAGGCCGGTCCAGAACAGTGCGGTTTTCAGGCCGAGAATGCCGATCTTGACCCAGGTGGTGAACCCCATGATCAGCCCGCCGCCCATCGCCGCGCCGAGCATGGCGCGGTATTCGCGGCGGTCGCGGGTGATGTAGTGCTCGCCCGACTCGGCGTGGCGCACCGCCATTTTTTCGGCCAGCAGCGCGGTGTTGTGCCGCCACAGGGCGCGCACGCTGCTGCGCTGGGCGTTCAGGCGTACGAAATTGGCGAACAGATGGGCGGTGTCGCGCGCCGGGGTGTCGCCCACCAGGCAATTGAGCAGGGCCTCGGCGCGGTCGATGCGCTGGTGCAGCTGGTGCAGCACATAGACCAAGCTGACCGAGGTGCCGTAGTCTTCCAGGTGTGCCGTGACCGAATCAGCTTGCTTGCGACAGGCTTCCAGCCCGGCGCGGAGCAAGGTGAGCGACTGCCGCATGGCCTCATCGTCGCGGGAGGTCTGCTGGGTCAGCAGCGCCTTGACCGTTTCATACTGCGCGGACAAGTGCTTGAACGGCGTTTCGGCTTCGCTTGCCATGGCGCCGCTGTTCTGCATGCGTGATCGCAGATCGGGCGAGAACCCGGTGGCGCGGATCTGGCTGACGGTATAGGTCAGCGCATCGAGCAGGGCGGTGCGCCAGAGCTGCGCGCTGGCGATTTTTTCGGTTTCGATCTCGGGCGTGGCCAGCAATTCGCGCAGACGTGCGAGGGTGTCGGCATCGAGCGCTTCGAGCCAGACGGCGTCGTGCGCTTGCGGGAAAAACAGGGCGAACAGCACGGCGAGATCGCGCGTTTCGGGCGATTTGGGCAGCCATTTGTTGCCCAGCCGCTCGCTGAATTCGCTGAAAAACGAAGGCCGCTGGCTGAAGCCGAAATCGGCCAGCAGCAAGGTGGCATCGGTGTTGCGCAGCAGGCCGTTGATCACGGCGGCGATTTCGGCGCGGCGCTCGGGCAGGCTGTCGAGCACATCCAGCAGGGTTTGCAGTCGGCGAATTTCGGCGGGCGCCGAAGTGTCTTCTCCGTCTTGCGCAGCGAGAGTCGGCGGGAGGTTCAAACCCTCGCGAAGGAGGCTAGCGTCGGGGCCGCGTCGCAGCCAGTCCAGCAGTTCGATGATCCAGAGCGCTTGCTCCACGGGCTGCGCCTGTGCGCTGGCCGCGTCGAGCAGCGAATGCACCGCCGTCGTCGCGCGCGCCGCCGCCTTGCGCGCCCGGCGTCTGGCAAAAAACATCAGTGCAGACTCCGCGGCTGAACCAGCGCGAATTCGGGAATATGCGCCTCGAAGCGCTCGCCATCTTCGGCGACACAGAAATAACTGCCGCGCATACTGCCCATCGGCGTGCTCAGTTGCGACCAGCTGGTGTATTCGAACGCTTCACCGGGCTTGAGAAAGGGCTGCTGCCCCACCACGCCCAGACCGCGCACTTCCTCCACCTTGCCCGCACCGTCGGTAATGATCCAGTGGCGAGAAATGAGCTGCGCGGCCACGCGCCCGGTGTTGATCACGGTGACGGTGTAGCTGTAGGCATAGACGCCTTGCTCCGTATCCGACTGCTCGGGCAGGTATTGCGGAATCACCGAAACGGAAAATTGATAGGTCGACATGCGGGTGATTCTAGGAGTCTGTCGGGCTTTGGTCGTTGAAAGCGAAAATGGGGCCCAGCCTGGACAGTTTTTGCCGGATTTGCAGGCCCATAGCCGCGCTATGGGTCAAAAAGCCGGTGAAAAATGGACTGCTGCGCCCCATTTGCAGCCGACGATT
>NZ_JBYCKI010000112.1:0-3921 GCF_057473305.1 Thiomonas sp. TH-17 | reverse complement strand
GGGGGCGGCAGGCGGCCGAAGCGATCGACGATTTCCTCGGCCACGCTGTCGAGCTGGGCGCTGGTAGTGGCGCTGGCCAGACGCTTGTAGAGCGAGAGCCGGGCATGCACGTCGCCGCAATAGTCGTTCGGCAGCAGGGCGGGCACATGCAGATTGATCTCGGTGGTCACGCCCAGCGGGTTGAGCAGGTCGGGCTCGCGGCCTGCGCGCAGCGCCTTGACGGCCTCACTCAGCATGTCGTTGTAGAGCTGGAAGCCGATCTCCTGCATATTGCCGGATTGCTGTTCGCCCAGCACTTCGCCGGCGCCGCGAATCTCCAGGTCGTGCATGGCGAGATAGAAGCCCGAGCCCAGTTCTTCCATCTGCTGAATGGCTTCGAGCCGCTGGCCGGCCTGCTTGGTCAGGCTTTGCACATCGGGCACCAGCAGATAGGCGTAGGCCTGGTGATGCGAGCGCCCGACACGTCCGCGCAACTGGTGCAGCTGCGCCAGGCCGAATTTGTCGGCCCGCGCCATGACGATGGTGTTGGCGCTGGGCACGTCGATGCCGGTCTCGATGATGGTGGTGCACAGCAGGATGTTGAAGCGCTGGGCGTGGAAGTCGCGCATCACCCGCTCCAGATCGCGCTCGGGCATCTGGCCGTGGGCGATTTCGATGCGCGCTTCGGGCACCAGTTCTTCGAGCTGGCGCTTGCGGTTTTCGATGGTCTCCACTTCGTTGTGCAGGAAATACACCTGACCGCCGCGCTTGATTTCACGCAGCATGGCCTCGCGCATCACGGCGTTGCTTTCGCTGCGCACGAAGGTCTTGATCGCCAGCCGCTTCTGCGGCGCGGTGGCGATCACGCTCAGATCACGCAGCCCTTCGAGCGCCATGCCCAGGGTGCGCGGAATGGGCGTGGCCGTGAGGGTGAGCAGATCGACCGAGGCGCGCAGCGCCTTGAGCGCCTCTTTGTGGCGCACGCCGAAGCGGTGCTCCTCGTCCACGATGACCAGGCCGAGCCGGTCGAACTTGACCGTGGGCGACAGCAGCTTGTGCGTGCCGATGACGATGTCTACCGTGCCGCGGGCCAGCCCGTCGAGCGCGGCGCTGATTTCCTTGGTGCTGCGAAAGCGCGACATCTCGGCAATGCGCACCGGCCAGTCGGCGAAGCGGTTGCGGAAGGTTTCGCAGTGCTGCTCGGCCAGCAGGGTGGTGGGCGCGAGCACGGCCACCTGCTTGCCGCCCATCACCGCCACGAAGGCGGCGCGCAGCGCCACCTCGGTCTTGCCGAAGCCGACGTCGCCGCAGACCAGACGGTCCATCGGCTTGGGGGCGATCATGTCCTGCACGACCGCATGGATGGCCGCGGCCTGATCGGGGGTTTCCTCGAAGCCGAAGCTCGCGGCGAAGGCCTCGTAGTCTTGCGGCGCGTAGCGGAAGGCGTGGCCCTCGTGGGCTGCGCGGCGGGCGTAGATGTTGAGCAGATCGGCGGCGGCGTCGCGCACCTGCTCGGCGGCTTTGCGGCGGGCCTTGTCCCATTGGCCCGAGCCGAGGGTGTGCAGCGGGGCGTCTTCCTGCGCCGCGCCGCTGTAGCGGCCGATGAGGTGCAGTTGCGACACGGGCACGTACAGCACCGCATCGTTCGCATAGACGAGGTGCAGGAATTCGGCCGGGCCGTCGCCCAGATCGAGCTCGGCCAGACCCTGATAGCGGCCGATGCCGTGGTTGGCATGCACCACCGGATCGCCGGGCTGCAGTTCGGCGAGATCGTGGATCAGGGCGTCGACATTGCTGGCCTGCTCTTGCTTGCGGCGCCTGCGCTGGGCCGGGTTGAGGGCGAACAGCTCGGTCTCGGTGAGCACGGCCAGGCGGTCGGCCGGCAGCGAGAAGCCGCGCGCCAGCGGCCCGACAGCCAGGGCGAAGCCGGTCGTGCCCTGCACGAATTCCTCCCAGCTCTCAGCGGGCTGGGCCGACAGCCCGGACTCCTGCAGCAGTTCGCGCAGGGTTTCGCGGCGCCCGGCGGATTCGGCCAGCAGCAGCGCGCGCCGGTGCTGCGTGCGGCCTTCGTCGAGCCATTGCGCCAGGCGCGCCAGCGGCCGGGTGGCGCGGCGGTCGGCGCTGATGTCGGGTAGCTCGGCGCTGGAGGGTTTGTCGGTCTGCGGCGCATCGGCTCTCGGGCGCAGCGCGAGCTGGGCTAGGGGTTTGAGGCGGCTGAAGAACGCCTCTTCGCTCAGAAAAAGTTGGTCGGGAGCGAGGGCGGGGCGCTCCGGGTCGTGCCGCAACAGGCGGTGGCGCTCCTGGGTATCGGTCCAGAACTTCTGGATGGCGGTGGAAATGTCGCCATGCAGCACCACGCGGGTGCGTTCGCCCAGATAGTCGGGCAGGGTGGCGGTGTGCTCGAAGAACAGCGGCAGGTAGTACTCGATGCCGGGCCCGGCCACGCCATTGGCCATATCTTTGTAGAGCGGGCTGCGGCTGGGGTCGCCCTCGAACACCTCGCGCCAACGGGCGCGAAAGCGCTTCTGCGCCGCATCGTCGAGCGGAAACTCGCGGCCGGGCAGCAGCCGCACTTCCTTGACGGGGTAGAGGCTGCGCTGGGTGTCGGGGTCGAAGGCCTGGATGGCGTCGATAGTGTCGCCGAACAGATCGACGCGGTAGGGCACGGGCGAGCCCATGGGATGCAGATCGATGAGGCCGCCGCGCACCGCGTATTCGCCGGGGGCCATCACCTGGCTGACGTGGTTGTAGCCCGCGAGCACGAGCTGGGCGCGCAGCGCGGCTTCGTTGAGCGCCTCACCCTGGCGGAAATCGAAGGTGTAGGCCGCGAGGAATTCCGCCGGAGCCAGGCGCTGGATGGCGGTATTGGCCGGGGCGATGACCACGTCGATCTGCCGGTTGTGGATGGCCCAGAGCGTGGCCAGGCGTTCGGAGATCAGATCCTGATGCGGCGAAAAGCTGTCGTAAGGCAGGGTCTCCCAGTCGGGCAGCAGGCCGACGCGCAACTGCGGGGCGAACCACTGCAACTCGCCGAGCAGGCGCTGGGCATCGCCTGCACCTTCGGTGACGACGAGCCAGGGCGCGGTGTCATCGCGCGGCGCGCACAACTCGGCCAGCAGCAGGGCATCGGCGCTGCCTGCGGGAAGCGGCCAGCTCACACGCTGGCCGGGTTTGAGCGCGGGCACTTGCGCGCGCAGGGCATGGACAATAGACATTGTTCAAATTTTCGCCCAAAGTCGTGGGCGCCCGTGTGTCGTGATGCAAATACCGCCCGCCTCTCCTGCTCGACCCTCCCGCTGCCATGCCGTGATTCCGAGCGCGGGCGGCGGTTCGCGCCTGCCTGGCGATGCGCCCAAGCAATACCGGCGTCTGCTGGGCGAGTCGGTGGTGCAGCACACGGTGCGGGCTTTTCTGCAGACGCCGCGCATCGCCTCGGTATCGGTGGTGGTGCAGGCTGACGATGTTTGGGCGGCCGACGCCCTGCGGGCCGATCCGCGGTTGCATTTGGCGCCACGCGGTGGCGCGACCCGGGCGCACAGCGTGCTCGGCGGGCTGGAGGCTTTGCTCGAAGCCGGCGCGCTGCCCGACGACTGGGCGCTGGTGCACGACGCCGCGCGCTGCTGCATCACCCCCGGGCTGATCGACCGCCTGATCGACGCTTGCCTGGAGGATGACGTCGGCGGCCTGCTGGCGCTGCCCCTGCCCGACACGCTCAAGGCGGCCGACTCCGCAGGCCGTGTGGCGCGCACCGAGCCGCGCGAAGGGCGCTGGCTGGCGCAGACGCCGCAGATGTTTCGCATCGGCGCGCTGCGCGATGCGCTGCGGGCGGCGATTGAAGCTCACGCGCCCCCGCCGCCGGGCCGCCCCAAGGCGGGGGCAGCCCCCTTGGGGGGCAGCGAGCGCGCAGCGGGAGCGTGGGGGCAACAATCCCCGCCGCCGGGC
>NZ_JBYCKI010000111.1:0-28354 GCF_057473305.1 Thiomonas sp. TH-17 | reverse complement strand
TGCGGCATTCCACCGAGGAGTTCTCGGTGGTGCTGCGCGATCTCGTGGCGCAGCAGGAGCGCATCAAACTGCTGCAGGAGGAAATCGCCGCCAGCATCGAAGAACGCACCGGGCGCACCCTGTTTGTGCTGACCGCGGTGACCGTGGTGGCGCTGCCGATGAATGTGATCGCCGGCCTGTTCGGCATGAACGTCGGCGGCATTCCCTTCGCCGAAGACAAGGCCGGGTTCTGGACCATGGTGGCCGTGGTGCTGATGGCCTCCGGCCTGCTGGCGTGGCTGCTGTTTCGTCGGCGCGACGATTGATCTGACTGCTTCAGCGCGTCACTTCGACCAGCCACATCGAGCCATTGGCCTTGACGCTTTTCTTCGACGACCATTGCGGGTCGAGCACGGTGTGGGCCGAGGGAACGCGAACCCAGGCATAGGCGCCGGAGCATTGGTTGTAGCCGTTGTCGTTCTGCCCGCCCAGCGTCCAGCCAGCCGGGGCGAAGTAGGGGTTGTAGGGATCGCTCGCGGAGCTGCTGTAGTCCGCCGGGCCCCAGAACGACACCACCATGCTGTCGTTTGCGGTTGTTTCCAGCGGGGTGCGCAGGCCGTAGGGCGTGGTGTTGCTGAAGCCCCAGGCGCCGATCTGGCGGGCGCCTGCCACGACCACGACGTAGAGGCTGGCTTCGTCCGCCCCATGCCCCGGCGCCTTCACCAGGCTCCAGCTCTGTCCCGCGCCGCCCCGGGCGTTTTCGCTGACGAACAAGGCCGTGCCCGCCTTTTGGTCGGAATAAGTCTGCCCCGGGTTGATCGGCTGATAGGTGTTGCCCTTGTTGTCGCGCAGCGATTGCAGCGTGGCCGGGCTTTGGGTGAGCACCTGTACCAGCACCAGCGCGCCCTGCGGCGGCGTGTTGACCGGCGGGGTGGACAGCACCGGCAGATCGGTGCCTGCCGAATTGGCGGCGAACGCATGCGCTGCGACGGCAATGTTTTGAAGTTCTGATGGGGATGCCGCGGGCGTATAGGCGGTTGCGCCCGAGAGAAAGTCAGGCACGCCGCTTGCCCCGGCGATGGACTGGGATTCAGTTCGTTTGCCGCAAGCGGTGAGAAACAGCGCCGCAGAGACTGCGGCAAAGCACAGCACGGGAACGATTCGTGTCCGCATGGCCCATCTTCCTTACACGCTGGGCGTGTGACTTACTCGCCCAGCGCGGCCATGCCGCCGACTACCGCGTGCATACCGGCATCGACGTGCAGGATTTCCGCGGTGATGCCGGCCGCCAGATCGGACAGCAGAAAGGCCGAAGCATTGCCGACCTGCTGGGTGTCCACATTGCGGCGCAACGGAGCGTTGGACTCGTTGAATTTGAGCATCTTGCCGAAGTCGGCAATGCCCGAGGCCGCCAGGGTCTTGATCGGCCCGGCGCTCACGCCGTTCACCCGCATGCCGCGCGGGCCCAGCGACTCGGCCATGAAGCGCACCGTAGCTTCGAGCGCGGCCTTGGCCACGCCCATGGTGTTGTAGTTGGGCACCACGCGCTCTGCGCCCAGATAGGTCATGGTGATGAGCGAAGGCATCTGGCCCGCCTCCACCGATTTGCTCAGCAGCGGCAACGCGGCCTTGGCCAGTGCGGGGAAGGAATAGGCCGAGATGTCGTGGGCGATGCGAAAGCCCTCGCGAGAAAGACCGTCCATGAAGTCGCCGGCGATCGCCTCGCGCGGCGCGAAACCGATGGAATGCACCAGCCCGTCGAGCTGCGGCCAATGGGCAGCCAAACCGCTGAAGGTGGCGTCGATCTGCGCGTCGTCGCCCACGTCGCAGTCGAACACCAGGCTGCTGCCGAACTCGGCGGCGAATTCGGTGATTCGCTGCTTGAAGCGTTCGCCCACATAGGTGAACGCCAACTCGGCGCCCTCACGGTGGCAGGCCTGGGCGATGCCGTAGGCGATGGAACGGTTGGACAGAAGGCCGGTGATGAGAATGCGTTTGCCTTGAAGGAATGCCATGATGGAGCGCTTTCAGTTGTGATGCAGTCTTGCAGGGTTTGCCACGCAGCCGTGGCAAGTCATGCAGAATTCTCGCATGGCACACGCCCTGTACCGTCCGCTATCTCCCGCCCGCCGCCGCCTGCTGCAAAGCCTGCCGCTGGGCTTGTTTCCGTTTGGGACGGCGTGGGCGAACCAACCGGAACAACAGCCGGAACAACCGTCCTACGCGCTGTATGACCAGCCAAAGTATCCGCCCGGATTCCCCCATTTCGACTACGTCAACCCGCAAGCGCCCGTCGGCGGCAGCCTGGTGCTCACGCCGCCCACCGTGGGCGGCAGCTTCGACAAGCTCAACCCCTTCACCCTCAAAGGCAACGCCGCGCCGGGCTTGAACACCCTGGTGTTCGAGACCCTGATGACCGCCAGTTGGGACGAACCCAACACTGTGTACGGTTTGCTGGCCGACGACATTGCCGTGGCGGCAGACGGGCTTTCAGTGCAGTTTCGACTCAACCCGCTGGCGCGGTTTTCCAACGGCGACTCCGTGACCGCGCACGACGTGGCCTACAGCTACAACACCCTCGTCAGCAACGCCGCCGCGCCGCAATTCGCCAGCATCTACGCCGACGTGGCCGCCGTGGCCGCACGGGATGCGCGGCGGGTGCGCTTCACCTTCAAGCGGCGCAATCACGAGCTGCCCATTTTGCTTGCGGGCCTGCCGGTGTTTTCGCCCAAGTGGGCGGGCCAGCGCGCGTTCAATGAAGTGATCGACACGCCCATCGCCAGCGGCCCCTACCGCATCGCCCGCACCTCGCAGCAGCGCGATATCACCTATGCCCGCCGCAGCGATTACTGGGGATGGAATCTGCCCACCCGTCGCGGGCAGTTCAATTTTTCCGAGGTGAGCTACAAGCTTTATCTCGACGGCACGGCGCGGCTCGAAGCCTTCAAGGCGGGGGAGTACGACCTGCTGCAGGAGTTCATCGCCCGCAACTGGGCGCGGCAGTATCGAGGCCCGAAGTTCGACAGCGGCGCGCTGAAAAAGCTGGAGCTGCCCAATCACAATCCTGCCGGGTTCCAGGGCTTTGTGTTCAACCTGCGCCGCCCGCAGTTTCAGGACGTGCAGGTGCGGCAGGCGCTGGCGCTGGCGCTCGACTTCCAGTGGCTCAACCGCATGTTGTTCTACGGAGCGTACAAGCGCATTGAGGGCTATTTCGCCAACTCGCCGTTCGAGGCGCATGGGCTGCCGGGGCCGGATGAACTGGCCTTGCTGGAGCCGCTGCGCGCCAAGTTGCCGCCGCAGGCCTTCGGCTCCTTGCCGAGCATGCCATCGACGGCCCCGCCGAACAGTCTGCGCGGCAATCTGCTCAAGGCGCGGGCGCTGCTGGAGCAGGCGGGCTGGCACTGGCGCGATGGCGCTCTGCGCAACGCCAAGGGGCAGGCTTTGGTGATCGATTACCTCGACAGCCAGGGTTCGATGTCGCGCATCATCTCGGTTTATTCGCAGGCGCTGCAACGGCTGGGCGTCACGCTCAACTATCGCCTGGTGGATTTCGCGCTGTATCAGCAGCGCATGGACACCTTCGACTTCGACATGACCACCATCCGCTATGGCGGCAGCACCAGCCCGGGCAACGAACTGTTCGACCGCTTCGGCTCGCGCGCAGCTTCGGTGCAGGGCTCGGACAACGTCTGGGGCTTGCGCGAGCCGGCCGTCGATGCGCTGATCGAGCGCGTTGTGGCGGCCACCTCCATGCAGGCGCTGCAGACCGCCTGCCGCGCACTCGACCGCGTGCTGGTCTGCGGCTGGTATTCGGTGCCGCAGTGGTACAGCGACACCTTCCGCGTGGCGATTGCCGCACACAAATTTTCCTGGCCGAAGAACTTGCCGCTGTACTACCAGCCAGAAGGCTGGGCGGTGCAATGCTGGTGGGCTGACGCCAAACCCGCTTCCGGAGCGCCGGCATGAATCTCTGGGCCTATATCTTCAAGCGCGTACTGCTGATGATTCCCACCCTGCTGGGCGTGCTCACCCTCACCTTCATCGTGGTGCAGTTCGTGCCGGGAGGGCCGGTGGAGCAGATGGTGTCGCAACTGCGCGGCAAGGAAGGCGGTGCGGCAGGCGAAGCCGCCACTGCGCAAGGCATTTACCGCGGTGCGCAAGGCATTTCGCCCAAGCAACTCGCCGAGCTGCGCCAGCTCTACGGCTTCGACAAACCGCCGCTGCAGCGCTACCTCGACATGCTGTGGCAGTTTGCGCATTTCGATCTGGGCCGCAGCTATTACCACCACGAAGCGGTGTGGACGCTGATCAAGGAGCGGCTGCCGGTTTCCATCTCGCTGGGACTGTGGAATTTTCTGCTCACCTATCTGATTTCCATTCCGCTGGGCATCGCCAAGGCGGTGCGGCATGGCAGCCGCTTCGATGTGTCCTCCAGCATTGCGGTGCTGGTGGGCTACGCCATTCCGGGCTTCGTGCTGGGCGTGCTGCTGCTGGTGCTGTTTGCCGGCGGAACCTGGTTGCAGTGGTTTCCGTTGCGCGGGCTGGTTTCCGACGGCTGGTCGCAATTCAGTCTGTGGCACAAGATCACCGACTACTTGTGGCACATCACCTTGCCGGTGCTGGCGGCCACGGCGGGCAGCTTCGCCATCATCACCATGCTGACCAAAAATGCCTTTCTGGAGGAAATCCGCAAGCAATATGTGTTGACGGCGCGCGCCAAAGGGCTGAGCGAACGCGCCGTGCTGTGGCGGCATGTACTGCGCAATGCGCTGGTGCCGCTGGTGACAGGTTTCCCCGCGGCGTTCATCGGCGCGTTCTTCGCCAGCTCCCTGCTGATCGAAACCCTGTTCTCGCTGCCGGGTCTGGGCCTGCTGTCTTATGAGGCGGTGATGCGGCGCGACTATCCGGTGGTGATGGGCTCGCTCTACCTGTTCACCCTGATCGGACTGTTCACCAAACTGATCGCCGACCTGAGCTATGTCTGGGTCGATCCGCGCATTCAGTTCGGAGCGCTGCGGTGAGCGCCGCCGCGCTGGCGCAGACGCACCCCGCGCGCCATCCCTTTCTCACGCAGGGATGGGCGCGCTTCAAGGCGCACCGCCTGGGGCGCTGGAGCCTGTGGCTGTTTCTGCTGCTGTTCGGCTTGAGTCTGCTCGCTCCGGTGATCAGCAACGACAAACCGCTGCTGGTGCGTTACGACGGACGGTTTTATCTGCCGCTGCTGCACAGCTATCCCGAAACCACGTTTGGCGGCGACTTCCACACGCCGACCGACTACCTCGATCCCTATATTCGCGCCAAGCTGTCGGCCCCCGGCAATTTCGCGCTCTATCCGCCCGTACCCTACAGCGCCACCAGCATCGACTACTTCGCGCAGCGACCTTTTCCCTCTTCGCCCTCGGCGCGGCATTGGCTGGGCACCGATGATCGCGGGCGCGACGTGTTGGCACGACTGATCTACGGTTTCCGGCTGTCGGTGCTGTTCGCGCTGGCGCTCACCGTCACAGGCACGCTGCTGGGCCTGCTCATCGGCGCCGTGCAGGGCTATTTCGGCGGGCGCATCGACCTGTCGGTGCAGCGGCTGATGGAGGTCTGGGGCGCGATGCCCGAGCTGTATCTGCTGATCATTTTTTCCGCCGTATTCGCGCCCGGCCTGGCCTTGCTGCTGGTGCTGCTCTCTCTGTTTGGCTGGATGGGCCTGGCCGACTATGTGCGCGCCGAGTTTTTGCGCAACCGGCAGATGGATTACGTGCGCGCCGCGCAGGCGTTGGGGCTGTCGCACGGGCGCATCATGTGGCGGCACATCCTGCCCAACAGCCTGACGCCGGTGGTCACCTTTCTGCCGTTTCGCATGAGTGGCGCGCTGCTGGCGCTCACCAGTCTGGACTTTCTCGGTCTGGGTGTTCCGCCGCCCACGCCCAGTCTGGGCGAACTGTTGGCGCAGGGCAAGGCCAATCTGGATGCGTGGTGGATTTCAGCGGCAGCTTTTGGCGCGCTGGTGAGCATTCTGCTGCTGCTGACCTTCATCGGTGAGGCGCTGCGCGACGCCCTCGACCCCCGGCACACCGGCGCGGGCCGGGGATGAGCGACATGCCTTCAACCCCTTTGCTCAAAGTACGCGATCTGCAGGTGCGTTTTGGCGCTCAAACCGTGGTGCATGGCGTCGATCTCGACATCGCCGCGGGCGAAAAAGTCGCGCTCGTCGGCGAATCCGGCTCGGGCAAGACCGTCTCGGCGCTGGCCTTGTTGCGTCTGCTCGATGGGGCGCAACAGACTGGCAGCGTGACGTTCGACGGGCGCGAACTCTCCACGCTGAGCGAGCGCCAGATGCGCGGCCTGCGCGGCAAAGACATCGCCATGATCTTTCAGGAGCCGATGACCGCGCTCAACCCGCTGCATCCGGTCGGGCGGCAGATTGCCGAGGTGCTCGAATTGCACGAGGCGCTGTCGCGCCGCGCGGCCTGGGCTCGGGCCGTGGAGTTGCTGGGGCAGATGGGCATAGACCAGCCCGCGCGGCGTGCGGCGGACTATCCGCATCAGCTCTCCGGCGGCCAGAGGCAGCGGGTGATGATCGCCATGGCGCTGGCTTGCCGCCCGCGCCTGCTGCTGGCTGACGAGCCCACCACTGCGCTCGACGTAACCGTGCGCCGCCAGATCCTCGATCTGCTCGACGCCTTGCAGGCCGAGTACGGCCTGGCCTTGCTATTCATCACCCACGACCTTCATTTGGTGCGGCGCTATGCGCACCGCGTGGCCGTGATGCAGCAGGGCAGGGTGGTGGAGGCCGGAGAGGTTTCCGCAGTGTTCGCCGCACCGCAGCACCCCTATACGCAAATGCTGCTGCGCAGCCGCCCGCGCCGCCTGGTGCAGGAGACGGAAAAAAAAGCGGCGCCGCCGCCCGCCGTGCTTCAGGCGCGCGCACTCGATGTGCGCTTCGCCCAAAACAGCGGTTTCTGGCGCAAACACTGGCACACCGTGCTGCAGGACATTTCGCTGGAATTGCCAGCAGGGCAGACTTTGGGCGTGGTGGGCGAATCGGGCAGCGGCAAATCGACCCTCGCGCTCGCACTGCTCGGCCTGCTGCGCAGTCAGGGCGGGGAGGTGAGTCTTCTGGGACGCGATCCGGCCCGGTTGTCAGCTGCTGCGCTGCGCCCCTTGCGCGCGCAGGCGCAGATCGTGTTTCAGGACCCGTTTTCCAGCCTGTCGCCGCGGCGCACCGTGGCGCAGATCGTCGAAGAGGGCCTGGAAATCCATCGCCCTGAGTGGAGTGCCGTGCAACGTCGCGAGCGCGCCCAGCAGATTCTGGCGGAAGTCGGCTTGCCGCTTTCATCGGCTGAAATGCAACGCTATCCGCATGCATTTTCGGGTGGGCAGCGCCAGCGCATCGCGATCGCGCGGGCTTTGATTCTGGAGCCCAAGGTGCTCATTCTCGACGAGCCGACCAGCGCACTCGACGTCTCCGTGCAGCAGCAGGTGCTCGATCTGCTCGCTGCACTGCAGCAAAGACATGGACTGGCCTATGTGCTCATCAGCCACGATCTGTCGGTCATTGGCGCTCTGTCGCACCGTGTGCTGGTGCTGCACCAGGGAAAGGTGGTCGAACAAGGGCCGACAGACGCCGTGCTGCGGGCGCCACGCCAGTCCTACACCCAGGCCTTGCTCGCAGCATCCGATCTGGGCGAAGAGGTGCTCTGATGGATGGCGCGTTATGTGCCCAGCCGGGGCGCGTTATTGCCAAAAAGTTCCTTCTTTCCTATAATCCACTTTTTTGCTGACCGCAAGAAAATTTCCGAGAATTTCAGACTCCGGCTTTGGCTGACTCGGCTTTAGCTGACTGAGCACAGGTTTTCAAAGAAAAAGTAGTCAAAGAGCAGTCGCTTGGCAGTGGCAGAACATCGGGAGAGCGCAGTTTGCCGGCCCGACCACAGCAGTGAGCAATAACTGGGCGACGTCATCGCCCTTTTTTTTTTTGCTTGCGCGGCAGGGGATTGAAAAGATTTGCGGTCAGGTGATGAACGGAATATTGGGAATATTGGCAAGCGCATGAGTGCAGCACAGGCAATCGATACGGCGGTCAACAGTCTTGGACTGGAACTCGTGGAGGTGGAACACCTTCCGCGCGGTTTGCTGCGCGTGACCATCGATCATGCCGACGGTGCCCCGGTCACGGTGGAAGACTGCGAGCGGGTGACCCGTCAGTTGCAGTATGTGTTTGAAGTGGAAAACGTGGACTACGGTCGTCTGGAGGTGTCGTCTCCCGGCTTGGACCGCCCTCTGCGCAAGGCAGAAGATTTTGTGCGATTTGCGGGGTTGGAGATCGATGTCGTTCTTCGCGTGCCGTTTCAGGGCCGCAAGAAATACCGCGGCGTTTTGCTCGAGCGCGCGCAAGACGATGCGCCAGGGCGTTTTTCTGTCGCCTTGTCGCCGCCTGAAATGGGCGCAAAAGGCAAACCCGGTGCCGCGAAGAAAAAGCCGAAAGCCGCTGGAGCGCCTGTCGCTTCCAAGGCAGAAGAGCAGGACGTGTTGTCCGTCATGAATTTCAGTCTGGCCGAGGTGCGCGACGTGCGCCTGGTGCCTGTTGTCGATTTTGGGAGTGGTCGAAAATGAGTCGCGAGATTTTGATGTTGGTGGACGCCCTGGCGCGTGAAAAGAATGTCGATCGCGATGTCGTCTTCGGCGCCGTCGAGGCTGCGCTGGCCTCCGCAACCAAACGCCTGTACGAAGGCGAGGCGGATGTGCGCGTGCAGATCGACCGCGAAACCGGCGAATACGAAAGCTTCCGTCGCTGGCACGTCGTCCCGGACGAGGCCGGACTGCAGTTGCCCGACAGCGAAACTCTGTTGTTCGAAGCGCGTGAACAGATTCCCGATATCGAAGTGGGCGACCACATCGAGGAGCCGATCGAGAGCATCGCTTTCGGCCGAATTGGCGCGCAGGCGGCCAAGCAGGTCATTCTGCAGAAAATCCGCGATGCCGAGCGCGAGCAAATCCTCAACGATTTCCTGGCCCGCAACGACAAGATTTTCAACGGCTCGGTCAAGCGCCTCGACAAGGGCGACCTCATCATCGAATCGGGCAAGGTCGATGCGCGACTGCGACGAAGTGATCTGATTCCGAAGGAAAACCTGCGGGTGAGCGACCGGGTTCGCGCGGTGATTACCAAGATCGACCGCACCGCCCGCGGCCCGCAGATCGAAATCTCGCGCACCGCGCCCGAGTTCATGATCGAGTTGTTCCGGCTGGAAGTGCCCGAGATCGAGCAGGGCCTGATGGAAATCAAGTCGTGCGCCCGTGAGCCGGGTGTGCGCGCCAAGATTGCGGTGGTGTCGCACGACCGCCGTGTCGATCCCATTGGCACCTGCGTGGGCATTCGCGGCTCGCGCGTCACGGCGGTGACCAACGAACTGGGCGGCGAGCGTGTGGACATCGTGCTGTGGTCGGAAGACCCGGCGCAGTTCGTCATTGGAGCGCTGGCGCCGGCGAATGTTTCGTCCATCGTGGTGGACGAAGAAAAGCACGCCATGGATGTGGCCGTGGACGAGGAAAACCTGGCGCTGGCCATCGGCCGCACCGGGCAGAACGTGCGTCTGGCTTCCGAGTTGACGGGGTGGAAGATCAATATTCTCAGCGCCGAAGAGTCCGACGCCCGCAACTCCCAGGAAACCGAGAAAATGCGCAGCCTGTTCGTCGAAAAGCTCGACGTCGATCAGGAAGTGGCTGACATTCTCATTTCAGAAGGGTTCACCAGCCTCGAAGAACTGGCCTATGTGCCGATCAACGAAATGCTGGAGATCGAGGCCTTCGATGAAGACACGGTCAACGAACTGCGCGAACGCGCCCGCAATGCCTTGCTCACGCAGGAAATCGCGCGCGAGCAGAAGCTCGATGAAGTCGATCCGGCGCTCAAGGCGCTCGATGGCCTGAGCGCAGACGATCTGGCCCTGCTGGCCGAGGCCGGTGTGCTCACCCTCGACGACCTGGGCGATCTGGCGACCGATGAGCTCACCGCCATTCTCCACACCGACGAGGCCCGGGCCGCCGATCTCATTCTGAAGGCGCGCGCGCACTGGTTCGACGCCTGAGTCCCTCCGAACCCGCCGCCCGCACTTCACACGTTTCAAGCCGTACTAGGACACACCATCAATGGCCAGTCATACCGTCTCACAACTCGCTGCAGAACTCGGCAAACCCTTGAACCTCTTGCAGGAGCAACTGCAACAGGCGGGAGTCGGAACGCGCGCGGCAGACGACGTCATCAGTGAGGCCGATAAGGCCCGCCTGCTTGAGCACTTGCGCGCAGCGCATGGCGGCGCAGCCGGCGGCGAGCGTAAAAAAATCACCCTGACCCGCAAGCAGACCAGCGAGATCAAACAGGCGGACGCCACGGGCAAGGCGCGCACCATCCATGTGGAAGTGCGCAAAAAGCGCGTTTTCGTCAAGCGCGACGAATCCGCACCGGTTGCCGAGGCGTCGGCTGAGTCCGAGTCGAACGAGCCGGTGGTGGATGATGCCGAACTGCAACGCCGCGAGGCCGAGGCGCAGCATCAGGCCGATCTGCTGGCGCGCCAGGCCGAAGAGCTGGCTGCGCAGCGCGCGGCCGAGCAGGAGCGTCGGGCTGCCCAGGAGCGCCAAGAGCAGGAAGCCCGAGAGCAGGCCGAGCGCGAAGCCCAGGCCGCCCGCGAAGCTGCAGCCAAGTCGCAACAGCCCGCGACCGTGACGGCCGAGCCGACCGCACAAGCGCAAGACAAGCAAGAAAAGGAACCGTCGCAAGTCAGCGAGGCGGCTGCCTCGGCGTTGGCGAGTTCGCAGGCCGCTGCGGCCGAGCGCGCCGCGGCGCAGAAGAAGCAGGACGCCGAAGAAACCGCCAAACTGGCGCAGATCGAGAAGCGCCGCAAGGCCGCCGAGGCGGAAGCCGCCGCCATTCGCGACATGATGGCGCGCCCGCGCACCGTGCTGCGCGCCGAGAAGCCTGCGGTCAAGTCGGCCGAGGCAACGCCTGCGAGTGGAACTATCAAGGGCACGATCCACAAGCCGGCGGCGGGCGCCGCCAAGACGGCCGGGGCCGGTGCCACGGCCGCGCCGGGTAGTGCGGCAAAGAAGGACGACAAGCAGGTCAAGTCGGAAAAGCTGTCGTCCTCCTGGGCGGACGACGCGGCGAAAAAACGCGGCGCGGCGATCAAGCCCCGCGGCAATCCCACCGGTGCGCCGGGCGGCTGGCGCGGCCCGAAAACGACGGGCGGGCGTCGCGGCGGACGCAATGATCGAGGCGGTGAGCAGCATGTGCAGGCGGCGCCTGCCGAGATGATCGTGCGCGAAGTGCATGTGCCCGAGACCATTACCGTGGCCGAATTGGCGCACAAAATGTCGGTGAAGGCCGCCGAGGTGATCAAGAGCCTGATGAAGCT
The DNA here is from genome assembly GCF_057473305.1 of Thiomonas sp. TH-17. Classification (NCBI taxonomy): domain Bacteria; kingdom Pseudomonadati; phylum Pseudomonadota; class Betaproteobacteria; order Burkholderiales; genus Thiomonas; species Thiomonas sp. TH-17. The sequence continues at coordinate 16,970 of NZ_JBYCKI010000111.1, read as the reverse complement.
GGGGCAGATGGTGACCATCAACCAGGTGCTCGACCAGGAAACCGCGATGATCGTGGTCGAAGAACTCGGTCATACCGCCATTGCCGCCAAGCTCGACGATCCCGAGAACTTCCTGACGGAAGACGGCGAAGGCGCGCTGGCCGACGCGGAACAATTTCCGCGCGCGCCGGTGGTCACGGTCATGGGTCACGTCGACCACGGCAAGACCTCGCTGCTCGACTACATCCGCCGTGCCAAAGTGGCGGCAGGCGAGGCCGGTGGCATTACGCAGCACATCGGCGCCTATCACGTCGAAACGCCGCGCGGCATCATCACCTTCCTCGATACCCCCGGTCACGAAGCCTTCACGGCAATGCGGGCGCGTGGTGCCAAGGCGACCGATATCGTCATTCTGGTAGTGGCCGCAGATGACGGCGTGATGCCGCAGACCAAGGAAGCGATCGCCCACGCCAAGGCAGCGGGAGTTCCGCTCGTCGTGGCCTTGAACAAGATTGACAAGCCCGGCGCCAACCCGGATCGCGTCCGTCAGGAACTGATTGCCGAGAGCGTGGTGCCCGAGGAATACGGCGGCGACTCGCCCTTCGTGCCTGTGTCTGCCAAGACAGGTGAAGGCGTGGACAACCTGCTCGAGCAAATTCTGCTGCAGGCCGAAGTGCTGGAGCTGAAGGCGCCGGTTGACGCGCCGGCCAAGGGTCTGGTGATCGAGTCGCGTCTTGACAAGGGTCGTGGCCCTGTGGCCACCATCCTGGTGCAGTCGGGCACGCTCAAGCGTGGCGACGTGGTGCTCGCCGGCGCAGCGTATGGCCGCGTGCGTGCCATGCTCGATGAAGTGGGCAAGCCGGTCACCGAAGCGGGGCCGTCCATCCCGGTGGAAATTCAGGGCTTGACCGAAGTGCCGAGCGCCGGTGAAGAAATCATGGTGCTGCTCGATGAGCGCAAGGCGCGCGAAATCGCGCAGTTCCGCCAGGGCAAGTACCGCGACGTCAAGCTGGCTCGCCAGCAGGCCGCCAAGCTCGAAAACATGTTCGAGCAGATGGACGAGAACAGCAAGAATCTGCCCCTCATCATCAAGGCCGACGTGCAGGGCTCGCAGGAGGCGCTCATCCATGCGCTCACCAAACTCTCGACCAGCGAGATCAAGGTGCAGGTTGTGCATGCGGCCGTGGGCGGCATTTCCGAGAGCGACGTCAATCTGGCCATCGCATCGAACGCGGTGATCATCGGCTTCAACACCCGCGCCGATGCCGGAGCCCGCAAACTGGCCGAGAACAACGGCATCGACATCCGCTACTACAACATCATTTACGAGGCGGTCGACGAGATCAAGGCGGCCATGTCAGGCATGCTCACGCCGGACAAGAAGGAAGAGACCCTGGGTCTGGTCGAGATTCGCCAGGTGTTCCGCATCCCGAAGGTCGGCGCGGTGGCCGGCTGTATGGTGTTGTCGGGCCTGGTGCGTCGTTCGGCGCAGGTGCGCCTGCTGCGAAACAACGTGGTCATTCACACCGGTGAACTCGATTCGCTCAAGCGCTTCAAGGACGATGCGCGCGAAGTCAAGGAAGGCTTCGAGTGCGGCCTGTCCCTGAAGAACTATCAGGACATCGAAGAGGGCGATCAGCTCGAAGTCTTTGAAATCAAGGAAGTGGCGCGCACCCTGTAATGGGCCAGCAGTCAGACTGAAGTGAAACAGCCCCCACGCTCATTCCATTCGCTGCCCCCCGAAGGGGGCTTCAGCGCCCTTCGGGCGGCCGTGCGGGCGCTGAGATGAAACGCGCCACGCCCAACCGGACCCAGCGTATCGCCGACCAGATCCAGCGCGATCTGGCCGAGCTGATCCAGCGCGAGCTGCGCAACCCGCACCTCGGGCTGGTGACGCTTACCGATGTGCAGCTCACGCCCGACTACGCGCATGCCAAGGTGTATTTCAGCGTGATCGGCGCCGAGCCCGAGACGGCGCGTCAGTTGCTCAGCAACAAGGCGGGCTATCTGCACAGCCTGCTGTTCAAGCGCCTGCAGATCCACACTGTGCCCACCCTGCATTTCCTGTTCGATCCGACGACCGAAAAAGCCGCCGAGATGGATGGGCTGATCAAGCAGGCCTTGTCGCATCAGGCCAAAGACGATTGACCCGGCGCGCCGCGCCCGGGTTTTGACCACCATGAATGTCCAGAAAACGCCTTGGGAGGCGGTCAACGGCGTGCTCCTACTGAACAAGCCCCGCGGGTTGACCTCGCAGCAGGCTTTGTTTCGCGTGCGCCGCAGGCTGCGCGCCGCGAAGGCCGGACATGGCGGCACGCTCGATCCTCTGGCCGACGGTCTGTTGATGCTTTGCTTTGGCGCCGCGACCAAGTTCGCCCAGCGTCACCTCGAAGCCGACAAACGCTATGTCGCGGTGCTGCAACTCGGCGTGCGCACGACGACCGATGACGCCGAAGGCGAGATCGTCGAACGCCGTGCCGTACAGGTGAGTCGGGCGCAGGTCGATACCGTTCTGCCGCGGTTCATCGGCGCCATCAGCCAGACGCCGCCGGTGTATAGCGCGCTCAAGCGCGACGGAAAGCCGCTTTACGCCTACGCCAGGGCGGGCGAGGCTGTTGAGGTGGCGCCCCGCACGGTGCAAATTCACTCGATTGACGTGTTGTCACTGCAAAACGACCAACTGACGCTGGACGTGCATTGTGGCAAGGGCACTTACATTCGCGCGCTGGCGCGTGACATCGGTGAGGCGTTAGGCTGTGGCGCGCATCTGGCGGCACTGACGCGCACGGCAAGCGGCGGTTTTTCGCTGGAACGGGCGTTGACGCTTGACGCGGCCGAAGCGCTGGCCCCTGCCGATCTGCGCAGCAGGCTGCTGCCGACCGACGTGCTGCTGCAATCTTCGCCGCGCCAGAATCTCGACCTCGCCTTGGCCCAGCGGTTTCTGCACGGTGCGCGTCTGAGTGGTTTGGCGCCGGATGAACCTGTAGTGCCGGGCGAAGACGTACGGGTTTACGGACCGCTAGCGGCGGGTCATAACGCCGTGCTGCTGGGCATCGGCGCCTGGGAGCAAGGCATGGAAGCGGCCGTGTTATCGCCGCGCCGCCTGCTGTGCTCCGACGAACTCGCCCCTGCCAGAACTTTTGCGATACAGCCTCCCCTTTCACAACCCCGAACCGAATCTCTCCCCGAATCTCTCCATCAGGAAGCAAGACCATGAGCAAATCCATCCGCAATATCGCCATCATCGCCCACGTCGACCATGGCAAGACCACCATGGTCGACCAGCTGCTGCGCCAGTCGGGCACCTTCGCCGAACACGAAAAAGTCGTGGACACGGTGATGGACAACAACGCCATCGAACGCGAGCGCGGCATCACCATTCTGGCGAAGAACTGCGCGGTGAGCTGGGAAGGTACGCACATCAACATCGTCGACACCCCGGGCCACGCCGACTTCGGCGGTGAAGTCGAGCGCGCACTGAGCATGGTCGATGGCGTGGTGCTGCTGATCGACGCCCAGGAAGGCCCGATGCCGCAGACCCGCTTCGTCACCAAAAAAGCGCTGGCGCTCGGGCTCAAGCCCATCGTGGTGGTCAACAAGGTCGACAAGCCGGGCGCCAAGCCCGATGCGGTGGTGAATGCCGCGTTCGATCTGTTCGACAAGCTGGGCGCCACCGACGAGCAGCTCGACTTTCCCGTGGTGTACGCCTCGGGCATCAACGGCTGGACTTCGCTGGAAGAGGGCGAGCCCGGCCAGCAATGGGGCCCGGACATGTCGGCCCTGTTCAACACCATCCTCAAGCACGTGCCGCCGCACAGCGGCGACCCGGCAGCACCGCTGCAACTGCAGATTTCGGCCCTCGACTACAACAGCTTCGTCGGCCGCATCGGTGTGGGCCGCATCAACGCCGGCACGCTCAAACCCGGCATGGACGTGCTGGTGATGGAAGGGGTGGAGGGCAACTCGTTCAAGGGTCGCGTCAACCAGGTGCTGACCTTCCAGGGCCTGGATCGCGTGCAAGTGACGGAATCGGGCCCCGGCGACATCGTGCTGATCAACGGCATTGCCGACATCGGCATTGGCGTGACCCTGACCGATCCGCTCAACCCGGCGCCGCTACCCATGCTCAAGGTGGACGAGCCGACGCTGACCATGAACTTCTGCGTCAACACCAGCCCCCTGGCCGGGCGGGAAGGTAAATATGTGACCAGCCGCCAGATCTGGGATCGGCTGCAAAAAGAGCTGCAGAGCAATGTGGCGCTGCGGGTGAAAGAGACCGACGAGGACGGCATTTTCGAAGTGTCGGGCCGCGGTGAGTTGCACTTGACGATTCTGCTGGAGAACATGCGCCGCGAAGGTTACGAGCTGGCGGTGTCCAAGCCGCGCGTGGTGTTCAAGGACGTGGACGGCGTGCGGCAGGAGCCGATCGAACTGGTGACGGCCGACATCGAAGAGCAACATCAGGGCGGCGTGATGCAAGCGCTGGGCGAACGCAAGGGCGAGCTGGTCAATATGGAGCCGGACGGCCGCGGCCGCGTGCGCCTCGAATACCGTATTCCGGCCCGCGGCCTGATTGGTTTCACCAACGAATTTCTCAACCTGACCCGTGGCTCGGGCCTGATCTCCAATATTTTCGACGGCTACGAGGCTCACAAGGGCGAGATCGCAGGACGCAAGAACGGCGTGCTCATCTCCATGGACGATGGTGAAATCTTCACCTACGCGCTGGGCAAGCTCGATGACCGCGGCCGCATGTTCGTCAAGGCGGGTGATCCGGTTTACGAAGGCATGATCGTGGGCATTCACAGCCGCGACAACGATCTGGTGGTCAACGCCACCCGGACCAAGCAGCTCACCAACTTCCGCGTGTCCGGCAAGGAAGATGCAATCAAGGTCACGCCGCCCATCGACCTGAATCTGGAATATGGCGTCGAGTTCATCGAAGACGACGAACTGGTGGAAATCACGCCCAAGAGCGTGCGTCTGCGCAAGCGTTACCTCACCGAGCAGGAGCGCAAGCGCGCCGGCCGCTCGGCCTGAGTCGGCGCTGAATTCCGCGCTGAATCCCGCTCTGAGCCCCGCGCGACAGATGGTGGCCAAACCTTACGCCCGCGCCGTGCTCGCCATGGTCGGCGCCACGCTGATGTGGAGCGTGGCGGGGGTGATCACCCGGCATCTGCATCACCAGAACGGGCTTGATCTGGTTTTCTGGCGCAGCAGCTTTGCGGCGCTGGGCGTGTTGACCTGGTTGCTCTGGCGGCAAGGGCCACGCGGTCTGGCGCGCGACGTGCGGCATGCTTCCCCGCTGTTGTGGCTGTCGGCCGGGTTCTGGGGGGTGATGTTCACCGCCTTCATGGTGGCACTCACCCTGACCACGGTGGCGCAAACCCTGATCGCCGACAGCCTCAGCCCCCTCATCGCCGCTTTGCTGGGCTGGCTGGTGCTGCGCCACGCCTTGCCCGTGCGCACCTGGCTAGCCATCGCCCTTGCCCTGACGGGCATGGGAGGGATCGCTTGGCAAAACCTGCATCACATCAACGGATCGACACAGTTGCTGGGTATGCTCGTCGCGCTGGCCGTGCCGTTCAGCGCGGCGGCCAACTGGGTTAGTCTGCGACGGGCCGGTGCGGCCGTGCCGATGCAGGCGGCCGTGATGTTGGGTGCGCTGATCTCTGTGCTCGCCGTGGCGTTTCCGGCCTGGCCTGTGAGCGTGGACCTGCACGATCTGCTCTGGCTGGCGTTCTTGGGCGTGTTTCAGCTCGCTGCGCCGGGCTTGCTCGCTGTCTGGGCCGCTCAGCGTCTGGTCCCGGCGGAGGTCGGTTTGCTTGGCCTGCTGGAGATCGTGTTCGGTATTCTCTGGGCCTGGATCGGCGCCGGTGAGCAACCGGGCGTCGGAACTTTGATGGGCGGTGGACTGATCATGTTTGCACTGGTAGGTAACGAATTACTGGGATGGCGGCAGATCAAACGGGGGGAGCAAATTTATGCTTAAGAATATGCGCCACGTAGGCCTGTGGATCGGACTGGCGGGTTTGTTGTTGACAGGCTGCGGCGGCGGGGGCGGGGCCAGCGCCTCTGCCGTCAGTGCAACGGTCGGGGCTGCGCCTGTGACCTTAAAGCGAAGCACGCCGATGGGCGTACTGGTGCCGCTCTACGGCTATCCGCTGGTGTCCAGCGGCAGTGGCGCGACTTACACGACCTCTGACAATCCCGCCTGGACCGAGGTGGCCGACTATGCTGCTGCGGTGCCGACGGTCGCCATCATCAACCCGAAAAACGGGCCGGCCGCGTGCACCACTCCGCCCTCGGCCACGCTCAGCGCTTTCACGCAGGGCATCGGCCAGCTTCACGCTGCTGGCGCGAAGGTTCTCGGTTATGTCCACACGAACTACGGCTCACGCGCGCTCTCGCTGGTGCAGCAGGATGTGCAAACCTACGCCCAGTGCTACGGCGTGGACGGCGTTTTTTTTGACGAAGTCTCCAATAAGGGCAGTCTGGCGAGCTATTACGCGACGGCCGCTGCCACGGTGCGTCAGGGCATCCATCCAGCCAGTGGTCAGGCCGCGCTGGTCGCGATCAATCCCGGCACCTATCCCGATCTGTCCATCGCCCAGACGGCCGACATCACGGTGATGCATGAAAGCGCAGACCTGAATCTACCCGCCGCGCCAGCGAGCCTCGCTTCTTACCCGTCGGCGAAATTCGCCTACCTGTCGCTGGGAATCAGCAATCTGGCCCAGACTCAGGCCGCCACGCTTTCCAGTCTCTACCAGCAGGGCGTTGGTTATGTTTATCTGACCGATCAGGGCAGCGGCAACGATCCGTGGGCCAAGCTGAGCACCAGTTATCCGGCGCAGATCCAGATCATTCAGGCGTTGAACCAAAGCAAGAACTGAGGCCAGAACTGAGGCCCCATCGCTCCCCGACTGTCGTGTAGATTTCGGGACAGAAAAACAGGAGACGCGATGGAATTCGATACGGTGATTGTTGGCGCGGGTTCGGCGGGCTGTGTGCTGGCCAATCGGCTCAGTGCCGACCCAGCGCATCGGGTGCTGTTGATCGAGGCCGGCGGCTCGGACTGGCATCCCTACATCCGCATGCCTGCGGGTATTGCCAAGCTGGCGGGCCACAAGCGCTTCAACTGGAGCTTCACCACGGAGCCCGAACCGCAGTTGCACCATCGCCGTTTGTGGTGGCCGCGGGGCAGGGTGCTCGGGGGTTCCAGTGCGATCAACGCCATGTGCTATGTGCGGGGTGTGCCGCAAGACTATGACCGCTGGGCCGAGCTGACCGGAGAGTCGGCGTGGTCGTGGAGCGCCGTGCTGCCGCTGTTTCGCGCCATGGAATGCAATACTCGCGGCGCCAACGCCTGGCATGGTGATCAAGGCGAACTGGGGGTCAGCGATCTGCGGCATCACAATGTGCTGACCGACGCGTTCATGGCCGCTGGAGAGTCGTTCGGGCTGAACCGGAACGCCGATTTCAACGGCCCCACTCAGGAAGGGGTTGGGCTCTACCAGGTCACGCAGAAAAACGGCTTGCGGCATTCCAGTGCTGCCGCCTTTCTTGCTCCCGTACGCGGGCGAAACAACCTTACCGTGCTGACGCAGACCCTGACGGAGCGCGTGCTGATCGAGCGTAACCGGGCAGTTGGCGTGCAGGTGCGCACGCGCGGCGCTTCTCCGAAGCGCATAGAAGCAGGGCGCGTGGTGCTCAGCGGCGGGGCGATCAATTCGCCCCAACTCCTGCTGCTCTCGGGCATCGGGCCAGCCGATCATCTCCGCGACATCGGCATTCCGGTCGTGCGCGATCTACCTGCCGTGGGCGAGAACCTGCAGGATCACCTCGACATCTGCACCTTGAACGCCGCCTCCCAGCCCGTTACCTACGACCATGTCAATGTCGTCCTGGCCGGTTTGCAGTTCTGGCTGACCCGTCAGGGCGTTGGAACCTCCAATGCCGCCGAGGGCGGCGGCTTCATGCGCTCGCGCTACGCCACCGATGAACGCTGCGACCTTCAATTTCACTTCGTTCCCGCGCTGCTCGACGACCACGGGAGAGGGCGTCTGCCAGGCTACGGCTACACCCTGCACGCCTGCGTATTGCATCCGCGCAGCCGCGGGCGCATCCGGCTGCGCAGTGCCGATCCCGCCGCACATCCCCTGATTCAGCCCAACTACCTGAGCGACGCCGATGGCTTCGACCTGCGGCGCCTATGCGAGGCCGCGCGCGTGTCGCGCGAAATATTGGCGCAACCCGCATTCGACAAATGGCGAGGCGCCGAGATCTTTCCCGGAACGCTCACCTCTCCGGACGGCGACTTTGCCGAATTCATCCGCAGCAAGGCCGAAACGGTCTATCACCCGGTCGGAACCTGTCGCATGGGGGCAGACGATGCCAGTGTGGTCGACCCGCAGCTTCGCGTCCGGGGCATCGAGGGCCTGCATGTCGTGGATGCGGCCATCATGCCCGAGGTCCCAACGGGCAATACCAACGCTCCGACGCTCATGATTGCCGAGCGCGCCAGTGCATGGCTCCTCGCCAATAACTGATCCCAAGCCGTTCTGTCTGTTGTTTTGCGATTGGTTTTGCAATTGCACCCTTTGAATTGGGGGGTGTGCCGCCTGTGCCGGGGATAGACCTGTCATTCCCGATTGACAACAATCCCACAAGCCAAACAAGAAGCGCAGATTTGTCGTCAGAACTGCCAAAAATTTCACATCAATCTGACCGCCTCGCAGCGCAAAATTCTGGCAACGAGGTGGTGTCGCAACCGCGCCGGATTGCAGCCTGTTTTCCTGACGTCATAATTCAATACCCAGAGTGAAAAAATGTTCAAGATCTTTAATCTCTACATTCCCGCAAAAATGACGCTGGAATTGCTGGTTGATCTGGCGATTTCCATTCTGTCGTTTGCGCTTGCAACCTGGTCTGTTTATATGATGACCGTAGGTAAGCAAGATTTTTCATATTGGATTCAGCAGGGGTTCTACCCGCTGATTCTGTATACGGCGTTGACCGCTTTGCTATATACCGCATTGGGTGTTTACCGCATTGATGCAGAAAACAGCTTGCGCAGTTTTTTGGGACGCACCTCGGTTGCGTTCGCCTTCGTCTTTTTTCCGGTTTACTGGTTCACCCTGATGTTCACCGAAGCCGGCAGTTCATTCCGTGTGCTGGCGTTTGCCTATCTTTTCCAAATGGCATTTCTCGTGCTGATCCGTTATATTTTTCTGCGACAAACAGCGCTTTCTGGCATGACGCGACGTATTTTGATTGTCGGAAATGGGCGTGAGGCCCAAGCGCTATCGCGCCAGATCATGGAATACCACGGTTCTTCCTACAGCATCGTCGGCTTCTATCCCACTCAGCATGACGGCCAGGCGCCGGTTCAACTTGCTGGCAAGGTCTTTGACGAAAATACGCCACTCGAACAAGTCGTGCTCGCTACGCGGGTGGATGAAATCATTGTTGCCGTGCGCGAACATCGGGGAGGCGTGCTTCCGATCCGTCAATTGCTCGAGGCCCGGATTCTCGGCACCCCGGTTCACAATCTGCCGACTTTTTACGAGCGCTTGAAAGGCGAGGTTCCGCTGGAAAGCATGAAGGCGAGTTGGCTGATTTATGGGGGTGGTTTCACGCAAGGCCATATTCGGGCCTGGGCCAAGCGCCTATTCGACATCTTTAGCGCCAGCGTTCTTCTGCTTGCCCTCTGGCCCATCATGTTATTGGCTGCGCTGTTCATCAAATTAGAAGATCGTGGACCTGTGTTCTTTCAGCAAGAGCGCGTCGGGCTGTTTGGAAAGTCTTTTTACTGCCTCAAATTCCGCAGTATGCGCACGGATGCGGAAAAAGACGGCGTAGCACGATGGGCCAGTACCAATGACAACCGGATCACCCGTGTTGGCGCTTTCATCCGAAAAACGCGCATTGATGAACTACCGCAGTTGATCAATGTCTTGCGCGGAGAAATGAGTATGGTCGGCCCGCGCCCGGAGCGTCCGACCTTTGTGGATATGCTCGAAAAGGATATTCCCTTTTATGCGATTCGTCATAGTGTCAAACCGGGTGTCACGGGTTGGGCGCAGGTGCGCTATGCCTATGGCGCCTCGGTGGAAGACGCGAAGAGAAAGCTGCAGTTCGATCTATACTACGTAAAAAATAACAGCGTCTTTCTCGATTTTTTCATTTTATTCGAGACGGTGCGCGTCGTGATTTTTGGTGAAGGCGCAAGATAATTTTAACTTTTAGAAAGAGAACGATGACAGTAGTTGCTGTGGTTGGATTGGGGTATGTCGGTCTTCCTCTGGCCGTCGAATTTGGAAAAAAATATCGTACGATTGGATTCGACCTCTCGGTCGAAAAAATATCGGCTTATTGCAAGCATGTCGATCCGACTGGAGAAGTCAGTCAGGAGAACCTCAAGCAGGCGACCTTGCTAGAGCCGACAACCGATGCCTCGAAACTGAAGGAGGCCGATTTTGTGATCGTCGCGGTGCCGACGCCTGTCGACGATGCGCACAACCCGGATTTCAGCCCCCTCGTGGGCGCGAGTACCTCCGTCGGTAAATATCTCAAGCCCGGCGCCATCGTTGTCTATGAATCGACTGTTTATCCAGGGGCCACCGAGGAAATCTGTGTTCCGATTCTTGAAAAACAGTCGGGGCTGAAGTGGAAAAAAGATTTCTTCGTCGGTTATTCACCTGAGCGTATCAATCCAGGTGACAAAGAGCACACCCTGACCCGAATCGTCAAGGTGGTTTCCGGAGATACCCCGGAAACGCTTGAAACCGTTGGGAATGTTTATGCCTCGGTGATTACGGCTGGGGTTCACCGAGCCGAAAGCATCAAAGTAGCCGAGGCGGCGAAAGTGATTGAAAATACGCAGCGTGATCTGAATATTGCGCTGATGAACGAACTGTCGCTCATTTTTCACCGCATTGGTATTGATACCTTGGAAGTGCTCAAGGCGGCGGGTACCAAGTGGAATTTCCTGCCGTTCCGTCCGGGCCTGGTCGGTGGGCATTGCATCGGTGTCGATCCCTATTATTTGACACACAAGGCCGACATGCTCGGCTATCACCCGCAAGTCATTCTGGCAGGGCGTCGCATCAATGACGGCATGGGCAAATACATTGCCGAGCAGACGATCAAGCAAATGAGTCAGGCGGGCCTGCCGATCAAGGGGAGCGACGTGATCGTTCTCGGTCTGACCTTCAAGGAAAACTGCCCCGATCTGCGCAACTCCAAAGTGATCGACGTGATTCGCGAGCTGGCGTCCTATGGGGTCAATGTGATCGTGCACGAGCCCATAGCGGATGCGGGCGAGGCCATGCATGAATATGGCGTCACTCTCACGCCTTGGGCCGAATTGCCGCGCGCTCAGGCCATCGTGGCGGCCGTGGCGCACCAAGCCTACAAGGACATGTCGGTCGCCGAAATCCTCGGGAAGCTGCAGCCATCTGGCATTTTCATGGACATCAAGTGTCAATACGACGCTGCCGCGCTCCAGTCGCACGGCGCCCAGGTCTGGAGACTTTGAGCCGCCATGTCGATCGAGCAACTGCTGTCTTCGAAGCCCCAGCGCTGGCTGGTGACGGGGAGCGCCGGATTTATCGGCTCTCACCTGATCCAAACCCTTCTGTCCCATGGACAGAACGTGGTCAGTCTGGACAATTTTTCAACCGGTCATCAATCCAATCTGGATGAAGTGCGACGCCTCGTCGGCGAGGAGGCCTGGAAGCGCCACACCTTCATCGAGGGAGACATTGTCGATCCGCAGACTTGTCAGCGGGCCTGTCAGGACGTCAACATTGTGCTGCATGAGGCGGCGTTGGGTTCTGTGCCGCGCTCGATAGAAAACCCACTGGCAACGCATGCGGTCAATGCCACCGGTTTTCTGAACATGCTGGTCGCCGCGCGCGACGCAGGCGTGGGTCGCTTCGTTTACGCGGCGTCCAGCTCCACCTATGGCGATCACCCGGGCTTGCCCAAGGTCGAAGACCTCATCGGCAAGCCGCTGTCGCCCTATGCGGTGACCAAATATCTAAATGAACTCTACGCAGACGTGTTTGGCCGAGTCTATGGGTTGCAGAGCATTGGGCTGCGCTATTTCAACGTGTTCGGCACCCGCCAGGATCCCAATGGCCCTTATGCGGCGGTGATTCCCAATTGGGCCAAGGCCATCCGCAGCAATCAGCCTTGTTTCATCAATGGCGATGGCGAAACTACGCGCGACTTCTGTTATGTCGACAACGTGGTGCAGGCCAATGTACTGGCGGGGCTGAGCACCCATGCCGAAGCGGCGAATCAGGTCTACAACGTGGCGTTTGGCGAGCAGACCAGCCTGAACACCCTTCACCAGTTGTTGAGCGAGGAAATCATGGCGCTCGACACGGCCGTGAAATTCACTCCGCCGGTCTACCGCGACTTTCGCAAGGGTGACGTGCGGCATTCCCTTGCCGATATCAGCAAGGCCAAACGCCTGTTGGGCTACAGCCCTGATTTCAGCGTGCGCGCCGGCTTGAAAATCGCCATGCCGTGGTACGTTGCCAAGCCGTAAAGGTCAAGGTCTGATCGTTGATCTTGCTCTCAGCAAGCTGCCGGATAGGCAGATCGCTGAGAGAGCAAGGCAGGGCGTTAATCCGGGCGTTGAATCGACCCGTTCAGACCGTCGCCGGGGTGGCGTCGAGTGAAGGGTAGTCGGTATAGCCTGCCTCGCCGCCGCCGTAGAAGGTGGAAGGGTTGGGTTTGTTGAGTGCAGCGCCTTGCTGAAAACGCGCCACCAGATCCGGGTTAGCGATGAAGGGGCGGCCAAAGGCTACCGCGTCGGCCAGTCCCGAAGCCAGGCGGGCCTCGGCGGATTCCCGGGTGTAGTTGCCGCAGACGATGATGCGGCCCGCATAGGCGGCACGCAGCTTTTTGCGGAACTCGTCGCTCAGGGCCGGTCCGCCAGCCCAGTCGGGTTCGGCGATGTGGATGTAGGCAATGCCGCGGCGATTGAATTCCTGCGCCAGATACAGGTGAATCTCTTCGGTCTGCGCATCCTGAATGTCGTGGCGATTGAAATGCGGCGAGATTCGCACCCCTACCCGGTTGGCGCCGGCCACCGCAATCAGTGCGTCGATGGCTTCGAGCACGATGCGGGCGCGGTTTTCCAGGCTGCCGCCGTATTGATCGGTGCGTTGGTTGGTGTTGGTCGCCAAGAACTGTTGCAGCAGATAGCCGTTGGCGCTGTGCAGCTCCAGCAGGTCGAAGCCCGCTTCAAGCGCGCGCTCGGCTGCCCGTCGGTAGTCGGCGATGATGCCCGGAATTTCGGCGGTTTCGAGCGCGCGCGGCATATCGCAGGGCACACGCTTGGGGCCTTCATCAGGCAGCACGACGAAGGCTTCGCCTGTGTCGCTGCGAAGGGCGCTGGGCGCGACCGGGGCTTGGCCGTCTTGTTGAAGCAGGTGATGGGAGATGCGCCCCACATGCCAGAGCTGCATGGCCATATGGCCGCCGGCGGCGTGCACCGCATCGGTGACCAGTTTCCAGCCGGCAACTTGCGCGTCGGTGTAAATGCCCGGGGTGAAGGCGTAACCCTGGCCCTGGCGGGAGATTTGCGTGGCCTCGCTCACGATCAGTCCGGCCGAGGCGCGCTGGGCGTAATAGCGTGCATTCATTTCGCCCGGAATGTCGCCCGGCTGTTGCGCGCGGGAGCGCGTCAGCGGCGCCATCACCATGCGGTTGGGCAGTTGCAGAGAGCCGAGTTGGAGGGGGGTGAACAGGGTAGGTGCAGTCATGTCGTTCCTTTTGTTGTTGCAGTGCGGCAATATCGTAGGGGGCTTTCGCAAGGCCTGCACGAGCACAGGAAAACAGACTGAGCATCCCGGCTCAGTGCGCGTCTGGGGTGTTTTTGTAGATCGGGCTTTGCTCGGGGCCGGGAAGCTGGGCCTCGTATAGCGACGGATAACGCGCTTTGCGCGTCAGCCAGACCTGAAGCAAAAAGCTGATGACCACTGCGAGCATGGTGGGTGCCATGAGCTTGTAGCCGCCGGTCATCTCGGCCACCATCACCATGGTGGCGATGGGCACGCGCGCGGCGCCGCCGAACACGGCCGCCATGCCGACCAGCGCCAAACCCGCAATGGGCACACCTGTGATGCCAAGGTGATGCATCAGCGTGCCCAGGGCCGCACCCAGCAGCGCGCCGACAAAAAGGCTGGGAGCAAACACGCCGCCCGATCCGCCGGAGCCGATGGTCATCGACAGGGTCAGCACCTTCAGCAGAGAAAGCGCCAGCAGGAACAGCACCCCGGCCCCCACCGTTCCTTGTACCGCCAACTGCATCACGCCATAGCCGCCGGCCAGAATCTGCGGGGCGAACATGCCGACGATGCCCACGATCAGCCCGCCGATGGCAGGCTTGACGTGGTTGGGGATGGGCAGGGCGCGAAACCCGTCGCGCAGGCGGTAGAACACCGTGGGCAGAATCGCCGCCATCACGCCGCTGAGAACCCCCAGCAGTGCGTACCAGAGCAGCTCAACCGGCGCGTCGAAACTCACGCTCGAAGGGACGGTGAACAAGGTGCCCCAGCCGGTGAACAGGCAGACTGTGGCAAAACCAACCGCGGCGCTGGTGAGGGTGTAGGGCAGGGCACGGCCATCGAAAGCCATGCTGGAATAGAGCACCTCGACGGCAAAAATGGCCGTGCCCAGCGGACTTTTGAAAATGGCCGACAGCCCCGCGGCCATACCGGTGAGCACCATCAGGCGCTTTTCGTCTTCGCTCAAATTCAGCAGACGCCCGATCAGCGAGCCCACCCCGGCGGCGATCTGCGCCGTGGGGCCTTCGCGCCCGGCGACGCCGCCCGAGCCGATGGTGACAGCCGATGCAATGCTCTTGACCACGATGACGCGCGCGCGGATGTAGCCGCCCAGTTGGTGATAGGCCTTGACCGCGCCGTCCGTGCCGTGCCCTTCGGCTTCGGGCGCAAAGGTGTAGACCAGCACGCCCGAGATCAGCCCGCCCAGCGTGGTCGAAAGCGGAATCCACCAGTTCAGCGCGCCCGTGTGCGGTATGGCGTGCAGCGACATGGCTTGCGTCACCGTGGTCGGCTCCACATGGGCGATGGCGCCCAGCATCCAGACCTGCGCCAGGTCGAGCATGCGCAGAAACAGCACCGCGCCCAGCCCGCCGATCACCCCCATGAGCAGGCTCAGGCCGAACATGCGAACGGGGCGTTGGTAAGTGGAATGAGGGTGTAAAAGAGGCATGGGCGTCGCCGCAATATTTGGATTTACGGTTGAGTGTAGGCCGCAAAGCTGTTTCCAGCCGTGAGCAATCCGCTCAATTCATCACAAATTCAAATATAAAAAATCAGAATAATTCGTTTGTTGCATGAGTGTGACAAGGCTAAGGTTAAAGCACCACTTCAGAGAAGCGCTACCCGCCATGTCCGCCCTGTTCAAACCGCTTGATCGCCTGTTCTCCAACGACCAGCCGCTGCACGACCCGCTCACCCCGCCGCCCGGCGACACCGAGGTGAAGACGACCACCTGCTATATGTGCGCCTGCCGCTGCGGCATCAAAGTGCATCTGCGCGATGGCGACGTGCGTTTCATCGAGGGCAACCCCAATCACCCGCTCAACCAGGGCGTGATCTGCGCCAAGGGGTCGGCCGGCATCATGAAACAGGTGTCGCCGGCGCGCCTCACGCAGCCGCTGCGCCGCAAACCCGGCACCGAGCGCGGCGAGGGCCAGTTCGAGCCCATCACCTGGGACGAGGCGCTGCAGACGCTGGAAGATCGCCTGCGCCACCTGCGCGCCACCGACCCCAAGCAGTTCGCGCTGTTCACCGGGCGAGACCAGATGCAGGCGCTCACCGGGCTGTTCGCCCGGCAGTTCGGCACGCCCAACTATGCCGCGCACGGCGGCTTCTGTTCGGTGAACATGGCCGCCGGCATGATCTACACCTTCGGCGGCAGTTTCTGGGAATTCGGCGGCCCCGATCTGGAGCGCGCCAAGCTGTTCGTAATGATCGGCACGGCCGAAGATCACCACAGCAACCCGATGAAAATCGCGCTGTCCAAGTTCAAGCGGGCCGGGGGGCGTTTCATTTCCATCAACCCGGTGCGCACCGGCTACTCCGCCATCGCCGACGAGTGGATCCCGATCCGTCCGGGCACCGATGGCGCCTTGCTGCAGGCGTTGGTGCATGAACTGCTGCGCACCGGCCGGTTCGACGACGAGTTCGCCGCGCACTACACCAATGGGGCGCAACTCGTGCGGGTGCAGCCTGGCGACGCGCAGGACGGCCTGTTCGTCCCCGATGCTTCCGGCGCGGAGCATTCGCAAGGCCGGATGTGGTGGGACGCCGTGACCCAGCGCCCCGTGCCCGCCTGGAGCGAGGGCGCGCAGCCCGCGCTTTCCGGCCACTACCGTCTGGCCGATGGCACGCCGGTGGCGCCCGCGCTGCAACTGCTGCGCGAACAACTGGCCGACAGCACGCCCGAATGGGCCGCGGAGATCACCGGCGTGAGCGCCGAGCGCATTCGCCAACTGGCGCAAGAGATGGCGCAGGCCGCGCTCGATCAGGGCGAAGACCTGCCCATCGCCTGGGCCGACTGGCTCGGCCGCGAGCACGCCACGGTGCGCAGCAAACCGCTGGCCTTTCACGCCATGCGCGGTTTGGCGGCACATTCCAACGGCTTTCAGACCATCCGCGCCCTGTCCATTCTGATGAGCCTGCTGGGCACGATCGATGCGCCGGGCGGCTTTCGCCACAAGGCGCCATACCCCAAGGACGTTCCGCCCGATGTGCGCAACCCGCGTGGCCCGCAGGACGTGCGGCCCGACACGCCCCTGAACGGCGCGCCGCTCGGTTGGCCGACTTCGCCCGACGATCTCGCACTGATGGACGACGGCAGCCCGCTGCGCATCGACAAGGCGTTTTCGTGGGAACATCCGCTGGCGGTGCATGGCCTGATGCACAACGTCATCACCAACG
>NZ_JBYCKI010000110.1:0-3374 GCF_057473305.1 Thiomonas sp. TH-17 | reverse complement strand
ACTGCGACAACTCGTCCAGGCTCTGTGCCTTCGACACCAGCGCACTCACTTCATACAGCGCCGCGAGACGCTGCTGCTCGGTGCGCAGGGCCGCCGTTTTCTGCAGCACGCGCTGCTCCAGTTCGGCATGTACGCCGCTGAGTTGTGCCGCCATGCCATTGAAGGCTTTGGCCAGATCGCCAAATTCGTCATTGGTCGCAATATCGACGCGCACGCTGTAGTTGCCAGTCTCGATCGCCTCGACCCCGCGCGCGAGATGCTGCACGGGGTCGAGCACGAACAGGTAGGCCGCGTAGAACAGCAGCAGCGCGCCCAGCACCATCATCGCGGCCATGGCGAACTGCAGTGTGTACAGCAGCGAGGTCCAGAAATCCAGCCGCTTTTCAATCGAGGTGACGAAGGCGTCAATGGTGGCGACAAAGTGCGCAGCAACCGGCGACGGCACCTGTTCGTCCGCCGGGCCCTGCAGCCAGCGTGGCTGCAGGGCCCGCCATTGCGCTAGCACGGCGTCGTAACGCTGACGAACCTCGTCATTCCAGGGCACGAACAGCGGGCGCGACGGGTCGCCACGCCGCAGCAGATCGAGGCTGGCCTGCATCTGCGCAGCACTCTGGGCCACGGCGGCCGCATCGTCGCGCTCGGCCATCAGGGTCATGCGGTAAGTCAACATGCGCAGACGGCCGGCCTCGTTGACCGCTGCGGCGCCACCCTGCAAATTCCACGACGCCCAAAGCGTGACACCAATAGCCCCCAGCGAAAGCAGCAGCACAACGGCGGCGAAAAGAGCAATCCGGTTGGTCAGCGTCCAGCGTCGATAGAACATGGTGGGTCAGGTGGCAGAGTGTCGAAGGATTATCCGGCCAACAACCGATACGCTCCAAAAAAAAGGTGCCGCAGCGAGGCGGCATGACCTCTGCGCGGTGTCGGCCACGCCCCTGCGCTAGGAAACGACCGCAGTAGACTTCCGTCCTCGCCAATGTGGCGATCTTTTCGAACGCAGTATTTGCCCTTCAATTTGATGACGCCTTTTCACGCATCAGTCCGCTGGCCGGTTTATGCCGGTTTTTGCCATGCCGGTTGACCCCGTTTCTGAAACAGACGACGCCGAAACGCTCCGGCAACGCGGCATCCGCAGCTTTGTGCTGCGTGCCGGGCGCACCACCGAGGCGCAGACTCGCGCGCTGGCGGAATTGGGGCCGCGCTGGATCGTGCCTTATGCCGACGCCCTCGCCGATTGGCCCGCCGTATTCGGCCGCACCGCCCCGCGGGTGCTGGAAATCGGCTTCGGCATGGGCGACGCCACGGCGCAGATCGCCGCGGCAAAGCCCGAGACGGATTTCATCGGCGTGGAAGTGCACCCGCCCGGCGTGGGCGCGCTGCTGCAACGCATCGATGCCGCGCAACTCGGGAATCTGCGCATCGTGCAGCATGACGCGGTGCAGGTGCTGCAGCACATGATCGCGCCGCACAGCCTGGACGGACTGCACATCTACTTCCCCGATCCGTGGCCGAAAAAGCGGCATCACAAGCGGCGCCTGATCCAGCCGGAATTCGTGCGGCTGGCCATCAGCCGTCTGCGCCCTGGCGGCTATTTGCACTGCGCCACCGACTGGCAGCCCTACGCCGAGCACATGCTGGAGGTATTGCGCGCCGAGCCGGGACTAGTCAACACGGCCGCCGATTACGCCCCGCGCCCGGACTGGCGCCCGGTGAGCAAGTTCGAGCGCCGGGGCCTCAAACTCGGGCATGGCGTCTGGGACCTGATGTTTATCGCGCGATAAACACGCTCACTCCGTCCAGTTCACCCAGCCGCCCCAGGCGGTCACCAGGATCAACGCGCCAAACACCAGCCGGTACCAGGCGAAGGGCACGAAACTGTGTTCGCCCACATAGCGCAGCAGCCAGCGCACGACGATCAGTGCAGACACAAACGCCACGACCGTGCCCAGCCCGAACACGGGTGCATCACTCAGGCTGAGCATCGCGCGGTGCTTGTAGAGGTCATAGGCCGTGGCCCCTAGCAAGGTAGGAATGGCGAGGAAAAAAGAAAACTCGGTGGATGCCGCGCGGCTCAGGCCGAACAGCATGCCGCCAATGATCGACGCGCCCGAGCGGCTGGTGCCGGGAATGAGCGAAAACGCCTGCGCAATGCCCACCTTCAGCGCATCGGATGCGCGCATGTCATCGACATGATGGATGCGCACATGCTTTGCCGATCGCTTCTGCCAGGCTTCGGCCCAGAAAATCACCAGCGCGCCCACCATGAAGGCCAGCGCCACGGGCACGGGAGCGAACAGCCACTGCTTGATGGCCTTGACAAACAGCAGGCCGAGGATGGCAACAGGAAGAAAAGCGATGAGCACATTCAGTGCAAAGCGCCAGGCGTTGCGCCGCCGCACGGGCTCGGCCGCCACCAGCCCGGCGAGCACCTCGCCGATGCGCCCGCGGAAATGCCACATCACGGCCAGCATCGCACCGCTTTGAATCGCGATTTCAAACACCTTGGCCTTGTCGCTCACCCAACCCATCAAGTTGGCCGCCAGAATGAGGTGGCCCGTGGAGGAAATCGGCAGATATTCGGTGATGCCCTCAACCAAACCGAGAACCACCACCACAAAGGCGGAATAAGCGTCCATGCTGACCCTGGTGACAAAAGGTTGCGATTATCCGCAAACTTTGCGTCAAAAGGGCTCAAACCAGGCTGCTCAGCCCCCCATACACCCCTAAACCAGCGGTCAGCACCACCACGGCAACGACCACCCAGAAGTACGCACCGCGCAGACGATGGGCCGGGGGCAGCGCCTTGGTGGCCAGCGCCACCAGGAAACCCAGCACCAGCGGCAGCAGCAAGGCGTTCATCACTTCCACTCCGATGGACAAGGCCACCAGATTGGGCACGAAGGCCACCACCAGCGCACCGCCGATCACGCCCACGCTGAACACGGTGTAGAACCACGGCGCCTGTGCCGGATGCATTTCCAGCGAATGCTTGTAGCCGGTGACTTCGCCAAACCCCCAGGCCGCCGCCAGCGCCACGACGATGGCGGCCACCATGGCCGCGCCCAGAATGCCCAGGCCGAATACGGTACGCCCCAGCGTCTCGCCCAGCGAGGGGGTGAGCGCCTGCGCAATCTGCCCCACGGTGTTCAGCGGCGCGGTGCTGTGCCCGTTCCAAAGCACCGCAGCGGTCACCATCAGCACCGCAGCCATGATGAGCTGGGTGAGCACGGCGCCCACCGCCGTGTCCCAGCGCGCGGCGGCGTACTGCTCCGGTTTGAGTTTCTTGTCGGCCACGGCGGACTGCTGATAGAACACCATCCACGGCATGATGACCGCGCCGATATTGGCCGCCACCAGATACCAATACGCTGGTT
>NZ_JBYCKI010000109.1:0-7206 GCF_057473305.1 Thiomonas sp. TH-17 | reverse complement strand
GCGACTGGCCGGCATTCTAACCGTCCGCACGCCACTCCGCGATGCTGGTGGGTGCTGAGGGTTTCGAACCCCCGACCCTCGCCTTGTAAGGGCGACTGCGTAGGCGCTTTTGAGCTAGTGTTTATGCGGTTTTCGTCGTATCTTCACGGTTCCGTGTCCACTGGGTGTCCAAACATGGCCTCGATCAATCAACTCGGTTCCGGCCTCTGGCGGGCGCGCGTGCGCCGCCAGGGCTTCCAGACTCAAAGCAAGAGTTTCACGCTCAAAGCCGACGCCGAAGCCTGGGCGCGCAAGCTCGAAAGCGAGCAGGAGCGCGGCACCTGGCGCGACAACAGCGGCGCGGAGCGTATCACGCTGCGCGAGGCATTAGATCGCTACGGGCGCGAGATTACCGCCGCCAAGCGCGGCGCCGAGCAAGAGCAGTCGGTCCTGCGCAAGCTGCGCGAGGCTCGCATCGCCGGCCAGGCACTGGCACGGATCGGCTCGCAAGACGTTGCCGCGTTGCGTGATGCCTGGAAACGCGCGGGGTTGAAGCCAGCGACGATCCATCGGCGCATGACCGTGCTCCGGCATGTTTTCTCGGTCGCTGCCCGCGAGTGGGGCATGCCCGCGCTGGTGAACCCAGCGCGCGGCGTGTACCTGGAACCCGAGGACAACGCGCGCGATCGCCGCGTGAGCGAGGCAGAAATCGAGACGCTTTGCGCCGTTACCGAGTCAGTTGAACTCCCTCCATTCATCCACCTGGCTGTCGAGACAGCGATGCGACGCAGCGAACTCTGTAGGCTGTGCTGGGAGCATCTTGACCTGCCCGCGCGCACAGCGCATGTGATTAAAGCGAAAAACAGCCACCCACGCGACGTGCCGCTGACGCGCCGCGCGATCGGAGTGCTCAACGCGCTGCCGCACCGCGCGCACGGCCGAGTTTTTTCCATGCGCCCGGATTCGTTCTCTAAAGCTTTCAAGCGCGCCGCCGCTCGCGCAGGACTCGAAAACGTTACGGAGCATGATTTGCGGCACGAGGCGATTTCGCGGATGGCCGGCAAGCTGCAGTTGCACGAGTTGACGAAGATTTCCGGGCACCGCGACCCACGCATGCTCATGCGCTACTACCATCCGCGCACGCTCGAGTTAGCGGAAAAGCTGGATTGATACAAAAGCAAAGCCCCCGGCTGGCCGGGGGCTTGTTTTTCAGCAGTCGCCTGTGCGGCGATAGACTTTACAGCTACAGCAGGAGGAGCAAGATCAGGAGTCGACCACTCCGGGCCGACGCTCGAATTTTGCGCATCACCACGCGGTGGTTGAGAGCCTGGTTGCCGTTCATTTCTTGCGCTTGCATCTTCATGGCTTCATCTCCTGCTGTTGTTGCAGTTCGACCGCCTGCGCGGCTAAGTGGATCGCCGCGCGGATCGCCGCCGACCTCGACGGCGCGCGCAGTGCCACCTGCACGCGTTTGAGCGCAGCGACTGTCTCGCCATCGAGCGTGAGTCCACCCAAAACCGCCCCCGCCCGTGCGCGTTGCGCGCGCCTGCGTGCTGCGGCTTTTGCGCGCCATTTCGCCAAGATTTCTTCCGCAGTCCGGTTTTCGATTTTGGCAGTCATGGCGTGATCTCCTTTTGTTCATCGCGCTGCACCACGGCTTCATCGGCAGCGATCTGCTGCCGATAGGCCGCCACCGCGGCCGCGCCCTGGGCCGGCGTCGCCGCCCACTGTGCGTTGTATCCGGCATGCTGCTGCGCGCGGGCAATGGCCAGGATGGGCGCATCGGCTGCGAGTTGCAGGCGGTTGACCGCGTGATACAGGCTGGTTGCACTGGCCAACATCGCGATGTAAATGATAAGTGCTTTCATTTGCCTTCTCCTGTATCAAGTCAAGTCGTAACGGGGCAGCGAGTCGGCGAGCCATGCCAGCCGATCCCGCTGCCATTCCCGCTCAGCGTCGCAGGCAGGCGCCGATCCCGGCGGCGGCGAGCAGGCTGGCGAAATAGCGGCGGCCAGGCTCGCTGCCGTCCGCGCTCAGATACGCGCGGATGCCGGCTGGAGTCATGCACGCCTTGCGCGCCATGTGCTGCAACGCAGCATTGATCGTGGCTGAGGTGTATGCGATGCGGCCTGCGGTGTTGCGCGCCTGGTCGGTGGTGGCGGTGTTGCTGGTGGTGTTCGGCGTGTTCATGGCTTTTTCCTCTCTTTCGCTCGGTGGGCTCCGGCCCGTCTTGAGTATTAAGATAGCCCATGCGACACATGATGTCAATGGAAATAATGCAAACAATTGTGCCGCGTGTCACAGTTTCGAGCATCCGCGCCACCAATCGCGCGAGTTATACAGATAATCATGCACGCGACAATGCTCAACCGCGCAAACCCGCATCCCGCTTAGCTTTCAGCCACGCCGCAACCAGCCTCGATCCGGACTCATGGCGAAGTTATACAGATAATGATACATATAATCGCCAGCACGTCCGCGACGCGATTATGTGTATAACTTTGCTAGCATAGACCCTGCCATGCCGCGCGATAACCGATAAGCATAGACCATGCCAACGAGTCGACCGCCCGGCGACCGTCGCCGCGGCGCCTGGCTGGCGCCCGTTTTCGGTACGCGATGATGGGTCGCGGTCAGCGCATCGAGTCGGCGCCGTTTTCGGTCCGCGGCGATGGGTCGGCCGCACCTGGCGCCGGTCGGTGCGCTCTTTTCCTCGTCCGCGACAACGGGCGCCGGCTCTCGCCCTGCCCGCCGCCCCGCCGCCTGGCCACGCCTGGCCGCCAGGCCGCCGCCGCCTTATCCTCAAGGCCCGCTCCGCTCTGCTCTTGCTTTGGCCGGAGTCGCCGCGCCACCACGCCGCCGGGCGCTGGGGGATGGGCTGGGGTCTGGTCGCCCTGCCCGCTCCCTCCCTTTCTGGTCGCTCTGGCTCAGTCCTCGCCCTGGCGCATGTCAGCAAAGCCCCCGCTGCGCAAGGCTCGCGACCGTCTCGCCAACGATCAGATGATCGAGCACGCGCACGCCGATCAGGTCGAGCGCCTGCTTGAGGGTTTGAGTGATTGCCACGTCGGCCGCGCTCGGCTCGGCCACGCCGCTGGGGTGGTTATGCGCAAAAATCACTGCGCCGGCGTTGTGTTGCAGGCATGCACGCAAGACCTCGCGCGGCGGAACTGAGCAGCCATCGATCGTGCCGCGGAAAAGCTCGGCGAAAGCAAGCACGCGGTGCCGGTGGTCGAGGAAGATGCAGCAAAAGGATTCGCTGTCGCGCGTCGCGAGGCGCGCACGCAGCCACGCGCCGGAATCTTGTGGATTGCTGATGGTGCCAAGCCGTTCGAACCGCTTGCGCAAGATCGCCTCAGCCTCAGCCAGCACAGCCGCTTCGTGCTCGGCCTGGTCCTCGGCCTTGGTCGCGAGGTAGATCGCTGCCGCTTCGCTCTGCACTTCCCCACCTGCTGTTGGGTGGGCCTCGGAGGGGTGCGGGGTGGAACCCCCCGCGGCGCCTTGGGTCGCGCGTGCTTTCGTGGTGGTCGTCAGGTCATTCATGCTCGTGTCCTCGTGTGATTTACTGCTGTTCGGAGCCGCCTCACTGCATCGCGAGGCGGCCCCTTGCCCCACAGGGGCGAGCAGGCGGGCGGCGTGACAGCGGCTTCATCGCTGGCGCGACGGCTGCAGCGAGGGGCTAACGAGCGGGGCGGCTGCGAACGGCAGTGGCAGCGGGGACGCCTGGACCTGCGCACGCCGGCGCGTGACCCAAGGCGCAGTGAAGGTTCTTGGCATGGCCGCGCAGCGGGCGGCATTGATGTGTAGTCGCTGGCCAGGCGCGCGCGAAGGCGAACGCCTACACGCACGCGAGCCGCGCGCCGACTGACGTCGCGCAAGCGGATTGCGAGGATATGTCTGCCGGTTGTCTGGCGGTCGCATGGATGCGATGCAGCCGACTGCCGCCGGCCCACGCCGCCCGCAAGGGCGGCGCGTTCGTTTGTGCGGACGGTCGTGTTGCCTTGTATGCTTCACACCAGCACGGAATCAGCCAGGCACTTCATGAACCAACTAACGTCGATCGAACTCTGTGCAGGTGCAGGCGGGCAGGCACTTGGCCTGGAAAAGGCGGGGTTCTCTCACGCCGCACTCGTCGAAATCGACCAGGCCGCATGCGCCACACTGCGCATGAACCGACCGAACTGGAATGTTGTCGAGGGCGATCTTTGCGCTTTCGATGCCAGCAAATATCGCGGCATCGATCTTGTAGCTGGCGGCGTTCCCTGTCCTCCATTTTCCAAGGCAGGAAAGCAACTCGGGGAACGCGATGAGCGGAACCTTTTTCCCGAAGCGATCCGTGTTGTCGATGAATGCCGTCCACGTGCAGTCATGCTCGAAAACGTGCGCGGCCTGCTCGATGCGGTGTTTGACGACTACCGAAATTCGGTTGAAAATCAACTCAAGGCGCTGGGTTACACACCTGCTTGGCGCCTGCTCAATGCTTCCGACTTCGGGGTTTCGCAACTGCGCCCACGCGTCATTTTTGTAGCGCTGCGCAATGATTTCGCCCACCAATTTCATTGGCCCGTCCCGCTCGATAACGAGCCGCCTACGGTTGGCGAGAAGCTGTTTGACCTTATGGCCGCACGCGGCTGGAGGAGTGCAGCCAAATGGCGCGACCGCGCGAATGCGATTGCCCCAACGCTGGTCGGAGGCTCAAAGAAGCACGGCGGCCCCGATCTTGGCCCGACCCGCGCAAAGCGCGCCTGGGCCACCCTTGGAGTCGACGGCATGGGGCTGTGGGACGAGCCGCCGCCGCGCAGCTTCGTTGGCATGCCGCGGCTGACGCCGCGAATGGCGGCCCGTCTGCAAGGCTTCCCGGATGACTGGCAGTTCTCTGGCCGCAAGACGGCCGCCTATCGCCAGATTGGTAACGCCTTCCCGCCGCCGGTCGCCACGGCTGTGGCAAAGCAAATCTTCGCGGCGCTGTCCGTGAAGCGCATTTTCAAGGTGGCGTGATGACGAACCCCGCCTGCTTCGCCGCCGCCCGCAAGGCTTTTCACGCTGCGCTGTTTCAATCATCAACTCTTACCACCCGCGCAGGTGTCGCCAGCAACGCCGACAGCAGCAACACCACAAGCAAGAAAATTGCCATAGGCATTGCCGAGCAGCTTCAGGCCGAAAGCGCCGGCGATCGAATTGCCGGGCAGACCTCTGGCCGCCAATTTGAGGGCATTTGCGCTGACTTCGTGCGGGCTACGTTTCTAAATCTGAAACACCTCCGCCCCGGCAAATGGGAAGTGAACCAGGTCGGCGGCCGCAGCCGGCTGGAAATCGCTCGCTATGAGCAATACGCGCACCTGGTTGCGCTCGACCGGGCAGCCAAAAGCGATCCCGAACTGGCAGCCGCTCTCGGCAGCGATTACACCATCACGCCGGATATTGTGGTGGTGCGCTCCACCGAGGACGACAACGCCATCAATGCATCGAAGCGCCTGGTCGATGACAAGGTGACCAGGCTTGCCAGCCTGCGGAAGATAAACGGCGGGCCGCCGCTTCTGCATGCAAGCATTTCCTGCAAGTGGACAATCCGCAGCGACCGGGCGCAAAACTCCAGGTCGGAAGCACTGAACCTGATGCGCAACCGCAAAGGCCATTTACCTCATATCATGGTAGTCACTGCAGAGCCGACACCGAGTCGCCTGGCTTCTATCGCCTTGGGTACAGGGGATATTGACTGCGTGTATCACTTTGCCTTGTACGAACTGCAAAAGACAGTAAACGATTGCCATTTGGATGACGCCGCCGACCTCCTGGCAGTGATGGTCAAAGGAAAGCGCCTCAAGGACATTTCAGACTTGCCGCTTGATCTTGCCGTGTGACCGGCAAATCAATGTGCAGCGGGTCGAGGAAGCCGCACATCGCGACTACACACGCAAATCCGGATAGCCAAAAAACGGCGGGCCGAAGCCCGCCGCGCATGCCATCCATGGCCCCATGCTCAGTGCAAATCAGTGCAACCGGATCGCGAAGCCAACGCCGACACTGGTGCCCGCCTGGCTGCTGCTGATTCCCGCAGTCCAGGCGGCCTGGCGGCTGAAAACAGAATGCCGGAAGCCAACTGCGACGGCACCTTGGCTGCCCTGCCAGCCCCAGCCAGCGCTCAAGCAGTTGCGGCCGCCATCACCGCAGGCCAAAGACATCTGCGCCTGTGCTTGGCTGGCTGCGCCTAGGCCGTCGATGCGACCGGACAAGCTCCCGATCTCCTGGCCAAGCTGGCCGATCTGGCCCTCAAGCGGGGCGATGGCGTTGCTGACCGTCGCGTTGGTGTAGGTGTTGGCCTCGGCCAAAGCCTGCTGCACCTGGCTGACGTTGGCGGCATCCGTTGGTGCTTGCCCGGCGGCGAGGTTGTGGATCTGCGTGCCGCCGGAGCCTTGCAAAGTCACGCTGCCGTAGTTGATTTTGCTGGTGCCTGCGCCGTCGTACTGCACTGTGCCAGTCGCGATCGTGCCTGCCGGCCCCTGCGGGCCTTGTGGGCCAGGCGCACCGTTCGATCCTGCCGGGCCTTGCGGACCCTGCGGACCTGGTGTGCCTGGCTTGGTGAGCGCGGTCGTCAGGCCCGAGTCGAGCGCTTCGATCGCGCCGAAAACGGTGCTGTAGCTCTGGCCCTGGACCTGGAACGTCGGCGCAGTGAACGTGTTGGAAACCGGGTTCCACGTCGCCCCGCCGCCCAGCCATATTGCGAAGTTGCTGGCGGACTCAAGCTGCGCGACGTTGGCGGCGTCGGTGGGCATCGTGCCTGCGGCGACGTTGGTGATTTGCCGAGTGAGGCCGGTTGCCGCGTTGCCAACGCTGATCGAGTCGGCGCGGTTCGACGCGCTGCCGCGGCCAAGTGCAACCGATCCGTTGCCGTTGGCCTGCGCCATTTCGCCGATCGCAACGCTGCTAGTGCCGGTCGCAGTCGCGGCCGCGCCGATGGCGGTGGACGCCGCGCCGGTTGCTGTTGCGCCGGATCCAAGCGCGGTTGCGTAGCCGCCATTAGCGAGCGACTGAAACCCGAAAGCGCTGTCGTTGTATTGCAGCGCCTGCGCGTCGTCGCCGACCGCAACCGAAAACTGCCCGCCGGCGACCGTGGTCGTGCCGAGCGCCATCGAAGCGAGCCCGGTCGCCTGCGCGCTGTCGCCGACTGCGATCGCGCCATTGCCCGTTGCTTGCGTGCTGCTGCCCGCGGTCGGTGCGCATGGCGCCAGT
>NZ_JBYCKI010000108.1:0-12746 GCF_057473305.1 Thiomonas sp. TH-17 | reverse complement strand
TCGCCCGGCACGATGAAAGACGTGTTCATCGCCTACTTCCCGAACAAGAGCCTGTCGCTGACCGCGGCCTATGCCGACCTGGGCCCCTTGCCGTTCCAGGCCAGCAACAAGGGCTTCTATCTCTCGCTCAACGGCACGTTCTGATTCCCAACCCTCTCAGGAGAAACATCCATGAAACTGCAATCTTTCCCTATGGCACGCCATCTCGGCGGCGTCGCGTTGACCTGCGCGCTGGCATTTCCGGCGCTGGCGCATGCTCAGATGACCTCAGGTCAGACGCTGTATGAACAACTCGGCGGCAAACCGGCCATCACCAAGGTCGTGCACGACATGATTGTCAACGTCGCCGCAGACAATCGCATCAACCATTTCTTCGCCAAGACCAATATTGCGCATCTGCAGATGGAACTGGTCACTCAGGTCTGTGAAGGCACCGGCGGCCCGTGTAAGTACACCGGGCTGAATATGCGGCAGGCGCACAAAGGCATGAATCTGAGCACGGCCGATTTCAATGCCTTGGTCGAAGATCTGCAGAAGTCCATGGACAGCAATCACGTGCCCCTGGGGCTGCAGAACCAGTTGTTGGCGATTCTGGCGCCGATGGAGCCTCACGTCGTCCATCAATAAGGCGCAGGGTCGTCTGGTTTTGCGGAGGCTCGCGGGCCTCCGCTTCGGTATCGCGTCACAGGAGATCACTCATGCATAACCCGAAATCGCCACTTTCCCTGACCAACCCCCAACGGCGCAGTCTGTTGCGCCGAGGCGGCCTGCTGCTCGCGGTGGTCGGCGCTGCGGCCATTGTGCCGGCACAGGCCGACGACGGCATGCTGAGCAAGGCGGCCGTGCACTATCAGGACATGCCGCACAGTGGCCAGCAGTGCAGCAACTGCGCCTACTTCATTCCGGGCTCATCGGCCACGGCCAGCGGGTCTTGCCGACTGGTTGCGGGAACCATCTATCCGAACGGCTGGTGTCAGCGGTTCTCTTCCTAAGAAGGGCTGGGTTGAAACAACGAAGCCGCCCAAGGGCGGCTTTGTCAGTGTGAGCTGATCGGCTCGATCTGGCGTCAGACGCGGCTGCGGTATTCGCCGGTGCGGGTGTCGATCTCGATCTTGTCGCCGGTGGCGACAAAAATGGGGACGGGCACTTCATAGCCGGTGGCGAGTTTGGCGGGTTTGAGCACCTTGCCGGAAGTGTCGCCCTTGATGGCGGGTTCGGTGTAGATGATCTCGCGCACCACGGTGGTGGGCATGTCGACGGAGATGGCCTTGCCGTCGTAGAACACCACTTCGACGGACATGCCGTCTTCGAGGTAGTTCAGGCTGTCGCCCATATTGTCTTTTTCAACTTCGTACTGGTTGTAGTCCGTGTCCATGAAGACGTACATCGGGTCGGCGAAGTAGGAGTAAGTGCACTCTTTGCGCTCCAGCGTGACCGGGTCGAGCTTGTCGTCGGCCTTGTAAACCACTTCGGTGCCGCCGCTGGTGAGCAGGTTCTTCAGTTTCATTTTCACCGTGGCGGCATTGCGGCCACCGCGGCTGTATTCGGTCTTTTGCACCACCATCGGGTTGTCGCCAACCATGATGACATTACCGGCGCGGATTTCTTGTGCGATCTTCATTGAACAGTCTGTGGGGTTTCAAATAAACGCTTATTCTACCGGGCGGGTGCAAGAGAGGGCCGATTGCTGGCGAGCTGCTGCACTTCATCGACCAGTTGGCTGGCCAGATCAGCTTGGGTTTGCAGGCTGCGCGACCATTTGAGCGCATGGCGCTGCAAGGTGGGCAGGCTGCTCACAAACTCCAGCCAGGCGGGCGCCAGGTCGAGGCCCCGGTTCCAGGCGGTCCAGAAATGCACCACGGTGTCGCGCAGTTCGCTGTCGGCTTCATTGAGGTAGAGATCGAGGAAGGCATCGAGCTTGCGGTCGTGGGCGCTGTCTTCTTGCGGGTAGATGTGCCAGATGAAGGGCTTGGCCGCCCATTGCGCGCGGACGAAGGAATCTTCTCCCCGCACGATGCAGACGTCGGCCGCCCAGAGCAGTTCGTCGAAGCGTTGCTGCGGGATGTAGGGCAGGGCGTAGATGGTGAGGCTGCCGCGCGAGGTGATCTGGCCGGTTTGCAGCGTCATGTCCAGCCAGGTGTTGATGGCCGTCATCACCTGGCCGGGACAGACCCAGAGCGCCACCGGACGCTCGGAAGCAGCCATGGTGTGCAGCCAGCCATCGAGCCGCTGGCGGGCATAGCTGAACAGCAGCACGGTGAGCGCATGGTCGGGCGGGGGCGGCAAGCCGAGGGCACGCAGGGCGATGCGTTTGGCCGAGGGCTGCATCTGCCAGTTGTCGCGCTGCGAGATCAGGCTGGATTCGCGCAGCAGCCCGCCGGATTTGTCGGAGAAGCCGGGGTAGTAGAAATACTTCATCAGCCCACCGCTTTGCGGCGAAGGCTTGAGGTGATGCAGATCGACCCACTTTTCTGCGCTGAGGTGTTCGAGGTTCAGCCAGACGGGAGGAGGCGAGGCCTTGCCGATCTGCGCAATGTAGGCGTCGCTCAGGTGGCTGCCGAACATTTCGATGACCACATCGCCCGGCGTGGCCTGGGACTGCCGGGCCCAAGGCACAATCTGCACTCCGGCCAGGGTCTGCTCCGCAGCACGAAGCTGAACCTGCGGCGCAATATGGGCGAACGCCTTGAAGTCGTCCAGGAATAATCGCACCTGTTGCTGGTGCTCCGCGGCGAGTTGCCGGGCAAGTCGCCAAGTCACGCCGATATCGCCGAGGTTGTCGACGACATGGCAAAACAAATCCCACCGATGTTGGACTTTCATGAATATGCAAGGTGACGACGCACCGCTCTCAATCTCACTGTCTTTTTATGATCCGCATTGTCGTCTGTGCCCACGACTAGCGGCCTTTTTACACCAAGTCAAACAAGATCATCCCGATTTTGCCTGTCTGCCGGTGCCGCCTTTGGGGCCGCTGGATGCGCCGCTGCTCATCGCGGGCCTGGCGCCAGGCTTGAAGGGGGCCAATGCCTCGGGGCGCCCGTTCACGGGAGATGGCGCCGGGCCGCTGCTGTTCGGCACGCTCACCGAACTGGGTCTGGCCTCGCGGCCTGTACCTGTGCGGATCGGCGATCACCCCTCGACGCTGCGGGCCGACGACGGCCTGCAACTGCACGGCTGCCGCATCAGCAACGCGGTGAAATGTCTGCCGCCTGAAAACAAGCCCTTGCCCGCGGAGATTCGCACCTGCAATCGATTCATCGCCGCAGAGATTATGGCCATGCCGAATCTGCAGGTGATCGTCGCTCTGGGCCGGGTGGCGCACGATGCGGTGCTCATGGCGCTGGGGCGCAAAGCCTCCTCGGCCCGCTTTGCCCATGCCGCCGAGCATCGCATGGGCGACTACATCCTGATCGACAGCTACCACTGCAGCCGCTACAACCAGAACACCGGCCGCTTGACCGCTCCGATGTTTCGCGCGGTGTTCGAGCGGGCCTTGCAACTTCTGAACTGAGCATCATGGCATCCGATTCGCCCCAACCGGAGCACAGCGCGGCGCTGCTGGCGCAGGTTGCGGCGTTGCCGCATTTGCCCGGGGTCTATCGCTATTTCGCGGCCGATGGCGGTTTGCTTTATGTGGGCAAGGCGCGCGATCTGCGCAAGCGCGTGTCGAGCTACTTCCAGAAAGATCACGGCGGCACGCGCATCGGGCTGATGGTGTCGCGCATCCATCGGCTCGACACCACGGTCACCCGCACTGAAGCCGAGGCGCTGCTGCTCGAAAACAACCTGATCAAGACGCAGCATCCGCGTTACAACATTCTGTTTCGCGACGACAAGTCTTACCCGTATTTGCAGATCACCACGGCGCACGAATACCCGCGCGTGGCGTATTACCGCGGTGCGACTGACCGCAAACAGCAGTACTTCGGCCCCTACCCAAACGCCTGGTCGGTGAAGGAAAGCATCGCGGTGCTGCAGAAGGTGTTTCAGTTGCGCACTTGCGAGGACACGGTGTTTTCCAACCGCAGTCGGCCCTGCCTGCTGCACCAGATTCACCGCTGCACGGCGCCCTGCGTGAGCAAGATCAGCGCGGCAGACTATGCGCGCGACGTGCAGCATGCGGTGCGCTTTCTACGCGGCGATCATGGGGTGGTGATGGGCGATCTGCAGTTGCAGATGCAGTCGCTCTCCGACGCGCTGCGTTTCGAGGAGGCCGCGGTGCTGCGCGACCAGATCGCTGCGCTTTCTGGCGTGCTGCAGCAGCAAAGCATGGAAGTGGGCAGCGCCGAAGACGTGGACATTCTGGCCGTGGCGCTCAAGGGAGGTCGGGCCTGCGTCAACCTCGCCATGGTGCGCGGCGGTCGGCATCTGGGCGACCGGGCCTATTTCCCCAGCCAGGTTCAGGCGGCGTTGGAACTGGGCGACGATCTGGCGGATGGCATCGCTGCCGAACAGGGCGTTCCCGGCCAGGCAGCGCAGCGGGTGCTGCAGGCTTTTGTCGCGCAGCATTACCTGCAGATGGCGCCGCCGCCGGTTCTGGTGTGCGACCTGCCCGTCGAGCCGGAATTGCTCGATGCCCTGGGCGAACATGCCGGGCATCGCATGCAGCAGGTCACGCAGCCGCGCGGCCAGCGGCGCGATTGGCTGGAGATGGCGCAAAAAGGCGCGCAGATCGCGCTGACGCGCTTGCTCGCGGAAGAAGGCTCGCAGCGCGAGCGCAGCTTCGCTTTGGCGCAGGTCTTGGGCTTGGACGCCGAACAGGCCGAAGGCTTGCGCGCGGAATGCTTCGACATCAGCCATACCGCAGGCGAGGCCACGCAGGCGTCTTGCGTGGTGTACGCCGAACATGCGATGCAGCCGGCGCAGTACCGGCGGTTTCGCATCAACGACATCACGCCGGGTGACGACTACGCCGCGATGCGCCAGGTGCTCACCCGGCGCTACAAGCGCGTGGCCGAGGCGCTGGCTCAAGAAGGGGCGCCCGCAACAGACGGCGAGACACCCAGCGACGCGCGTCTGCCCGATCTGGTGCTGGTCGATGGCGGTCGCGGGCAGGTGACGATGGCGCGCGAGGTGTTCACCGAACTCGGTCTGGATCTCAGCGTGATCGTTGGCGTGGAAAAAGGCGAGGGCCGCAAGGTCGGCCTGGAGGAATTGGTGTTCGCCGACGGCCGCGCCAAGCTCACCCTGCCCGCCGATAGCGCCGCCCTCATGCTGGTGGCGCAGATTCGCGACGAGGCGCACCGCTTTGCCATCACCGGCATGCGCGCCGCACGCGCCAAGGTGCGCACGGGCGGTTCGCGGCTTGAGGATATTCCCGGCATCGGCCCCAAGCGCCGCGCCAAGCTGCTGGCGCGGTTTGGCGGCATTCGAGGCGTAGAGGCCGCCAGCGAAGACGACCTGATGACGGTGGACGGCATCTCGCGCGAACTCGCCCACACGCTGTACAAGGCGCTGCACTAAAAAAAGTGGCAGCCGGGCTTCTTACTTTGCCGCGTGCTTTTTATGCAGCGAGGCTTTGTACAACGCGACCACTTCCTTGAACTGCTCGGCGTTCAGCAGGGCGCGCATCTTGTCCACGCAGCCCGCGCGCATGGCCGCCAGCGCGGCTTCCTGCTTGCCGATGTCTTCGATCAGGGCTTGGCGCTCGGGGGTGTCGCCCATGCCATCCAACAGCGCAGTGCGCAGTTGCAGGCGGGTGTTGGCCAGCTTGTCTTCCGCGGCCATGCGTTTGGCAGGTGCGGTCTTGAGCCATTGGGCAAACTGTTCTTGTTGGGCGGCATCGAGCTTGAGCGCTTTTTCGTGCTGTTTGATGATGGGAACCAGCGCGACGACAGGCTCGCCCAGGTTGTAGGCGGGGCGTTCGGCTTGGGCGAACTGCATCGGCGCAACGAAGCCAAGTACCAGCGCGGCGATCAGGGCGGTGCGTTTGAAGTGTTGTTGGGTGGAAGTCAGCATGGCAATCTCCAGTGGGTCATTTCCTGCAAAAGGCAGGGCTGAAACATGAATGTAATCAGATGTATCAGATTGTCTATTGATCCGACACAAAAAAAGAAGTTGTGCGGCAAAGCGCCGCAGGTTTCGTTGATCGGTACGGCAAAAACGAGTTGGCGCAGCGAGTCGCGGTTGAAATTCCCGCCGCTCCGCTTTTCCAATTGACATAGATCAAACGCCCGTTTTGTGCGGTCGCCGCCACAGCACGCAACCCGTCTAGGCTTCGTCCTGCTCGCATCAGGATGGTGCGGCGCTGAGGCCTTAACCTAGATGCGGTGAACCGTCGCGTGCGAAGTAGCGACGGACGCCAAGGCGGGTATTCAGGGTTTTCCCAGCGACGTTTTGTCATCTTGTTCCCTGATCTATATCAGCGAATACTGATGCACGGATATAGACCGGACGGGCAGCGGCAACAAGACCGCGATCCACCGTCGACACATTGCTTGAAGGAGTTTGTATGTCTGAGTTGCTCGGCATTTACCCCTCGTGGTACGTGCCTCAAATCGGCACAGCCTGGGTGATGGGGATCATCGGCACGATACACGTGCTGGCCTCCAATACCTCGGTCGGCGCCGCCGTGCTGTTTGCCATGCTGGAGAGTCGGTCGGTTCGCGAGAACAAGCCCGAGATCATGCAGTACATCAAGAAGTACGGCATGTTCCTGCTGGTGTTTTCGTACATCTGGGGCTCGGTCACCGGCCCTGGCATCTGGTATTCGGTCACTGTGGCCAGCCCGCGTGGCATCTCGGCGCTGATCCACAACTTCGTCTGGGTCTGGGCGACGGAGTGGATTTTCTTCACCGTAGAAGTGATCGGGGTGTACGCGCTGGTCTACACCATCGGCAAGATCGACCCCAAGACCCACCTGAAAATCACCTGGACTTTTGTGGTGAGCTCCATCGCCACGCTGGTGCTGATCGTGGGCATTCTGTCGTTCATGATGTGGCCGGGCAATGATCGCTGGTATCTCACCGGCTCGGTGTTCGATGCCTTCTACAACCTCAACTTCGCGGCTCAGTTGGCCGACCGGGGCTTCCTGATGCTGACGTCGGCGGCTGTGGTGGGCACCATCATCGTGGCGGCCATTCCCAAAGGGAATCCGCTGCGGCGCGACGTGGGGCAGACGGTAGCCAAACTCGGCATCATCGGTCTGGTGGGCGGCGCGCTGTCGTTCATGTGGTACGTCGCCACGCTGCCGCCGAACGCGCTGATCATGCTCAAGGATCGCCTGCCGCACTGGTTCGGCTACGTCGATTTTCGCGTCACGACTTTCGTGCCCCTGGCCGTCACGTCCTTGTTGATCGGCCTCTACCTGCTGTGGGTCTATCTCAAGCCGCAGGCGGTGCGTGTGCCCATGGCGGCGGCCATGGTGGTCATTCTTTTGGTGGCCGGCATCTGGCCGGAAGAGCGCACTCGGGAAAGCATACGCAAACCCTGGGTGGCGGGGCAGTATATGTATTCCAACCAGATCATCGGCCGGGATGTTCCGGGTCTGGGCATCAAGGATGAAGTGCCCATCATCGCCAAAGAGGGGCTGCTGAAGACAGCGGCCTTCGTGCCGGCCGATCTGCGGGTGATCACGCCGCAAAACCAGATGGAAGCCGGGCGGCTGCTGGCGGTGATGTCGTGCGCCAACTGTCACTCGATCAACAAAGACGGCCCGCTGCGCCCGTTGCCCAAGCTGCTGCACGGCACGACGGACGTGGCCATGATCCAGGGCTTCCTCGCCGGGCCGCTGGCGCACGGCACCGTGCCTTACATGCCCAAGATCGATCTGCCCGGTGACGAGCAAAAGGCGCTCGCCACCTTCCTGGCCGCAGTCAATGCCGGCACGGTGAACGCCGAAGGCCATCTGATCGCTCGTGCGCCCGTTGCGGCCCCGCTGCGCACCGCCGTGGCGCAAGCCGCTGATCAGCAACCCACCAAAGCAAAGGACTGACATCATGGATAACGCTTCCGTTTCCGCCATGCTGCACGCCTTGCAGGACCCGGCCGGTCTGCCCGCGCCTGCTTGGATTTTCCAGTATCTCAACGTGCTGACGTGGTCGTTCCACATCGCTTTCGTCAACCTGGCGCTGGGCTCGGGCCTGCTGGCCATCATCGCCTTCATGCGCCGTCATCAACCCGCCTGGGCGCGGCTGTCGGTGGCGATGACCGGGGTGGCCAAGGTGGCCGTGTCGATGGCCATCGTACTGGGCGTGGCGCCCTTGCTGTTCACGCAGACGATCTACGACCCGTCCTGGTACACCAGCAACGTGCTGTCGGCGTTCTGGGTGATCTTTTTCATCTTCAGCCTGGGCATCGGTTATACCCTGTGGTTCGTGTTCTATTTCAAGAACCACGACGTTTCGCATATTGCCCAAGCGCCCGACACGACCGTATGGTGGGCGACTGCGGCCCTGTCGATTCTGGTGTTCGACGGCTTCATCATGCATGTGCTGTCGTATCAGGGGCTGTTTCCGCAGAAGTGGATGCAGTGGTACGCACCGCACGGCGTGCCGGTGATGAACGGCATGGGCATTCATGCCTTCGATCTGTGGCGTTTCGGCTTTTTCATGGTCATGTCGCTGACCATGACCGGGGTGTTTTTGCTGGGCTATGCGCGTTACTTCCGCACCCGCGAAGACGTGCCGACCGACTATCTCGAATTGGCGCACCGCATCGGTGTGAAGACCACGTACTGGGGAGTGGCGTTGCAGCTTGTCACGGGCGTGTTCTGGGCGCTGGGTCTGCCGTCGTATATGCAGGTGTTCACCCAGCCGCTGTTCTGGCTGACCCTGGTGCTGATTGTGGGGGTGGCGCTGTATGCCCGTCAGGTGCCGGTGCGCGGTTCGGCGCTGCAGGCGTATTCGGCCATGGCGCTCTACGCCTTGATGGCGCTGATCATCTCGGTCGATCGTGAGGCGCTGCGGGTGGCTTATCTGGCGCCGTTCCACTACGACCTGAATTCCAAACCGCACTACGAGTGGGGCGCGGTGATCTGGTTCTTCGCGACCTTCATCTTTGTTGGCGGCTCGCTGGTCACGTTTTATTCCACCATGCTGTGGAAGGCTGGCAAGGTCAAAGGGCTCTATACGGCAGACGGCACGGTCTCGCGCCTGGGCGATACCGCGGTGTGGATCAACTTCACCTGGCTGGTCGTGTTCTTTGCCATTGGCGTGTGGGCCTATGTGCGCAACATCCTTTGATGCGCGCCCCTGAATCTGGAACTCTCCATCATGACTCTTTTGAAATCTCTCTCTCTGACCGTCGCAGGTGTTTTGTTCACCGTCGGCATGGCCCAGGCCGCACCGTCGGCCGCGATCGGCGCCAAGTTCGGCGTGTGCTTTGCCTGCCACGGCGTCGATGGCCATGCCATTCTGCCGACCTATCCCAATCTGGCGGGCCAGAACAAAGACTATCTTGTTCAGACGCTCAGGGAATTCCGCGACGGCAAGCGTCCCAATGACGTCATGGGGCCGATGGCCAAGCCCCTGAGCAACAACGATATCGACGAAGTGGCGATGTACTTCGCCGACATCAAACCGGGGAAGAAGTAAGCGCCGCCTGCGTCTGCAAGCCGCCGCCCAGCGCCTGATAGAGCAGGGCGGTGTCGTTCAGACGCGCAGCCTGAGCGGCGATCAGGCCGATGCGGGTCTGCTGTAGCTGTTGCTGCGCGGTGAGCAGTTGCAGCGCGTTGGCAGCGCCCAGCGCGTATTGCTGTTCCACCAGTTGCAGCGAAGTTCGCGCGGAGGCTTCGGCCGCGCTCTGTGCCTGCAAGGCCTGGGCGTCGTGTTCAAGCGAGCGCAGCACATCGGCCACCTGCCGCAGGCCTTGCAGCACGGTCTCGCGGTAGTTGGCGGCTGCGGCATCAAAGCCGGCCTCGGCGGCGCGCGCCTCGGCCTTCAGCCCGGGTTTGAACAACGGCTGGGCCAGCTGCCCGGCCACTCCCCAGATCAATGAACCACTGCCGAACAGGCTGGCCGCGGTCAGCGCCTGGCTGCCCATGTTCGCACTCAGGGTGAGCTGCGGGTATTGTTTGGACACCGTCACGCCGATCTGCGCGCTGGCGGCGTGCAGCAAGGCCTCGGCGGCGAGGATGTCGGGCCGCTGACGCACCAGATCAGACGGCAGACTCAGCGGTAAATCGGCGGGCAGGGTGAAGTCGGCCAAGGTGAAGCGCGGATTTGTCGCCGAGCCGGGCGGCTGGCCGCTGAGCACGGCCAGCAGATGGGCCGCCTGGTCGGCGCCGTTGCGCAGCGGGGCGATGCTGGCGTGGGTTTGTTCCATCTGGGTTTGCAGCGTGGCGATGTCCGAGGCAGTGGCCACGCCCAGGCGTTCGCGTGCGCGGGTGATTTCAAACTGCTCCTGCTGCGCTGCCAGAATTTGCTGCAGTGCGTCGATCTGAGCCGCCAGCAGCGCCTGCTTCACGGCCGTGGCGACTACTTCCCCAGCGAGGCTGAGTTGAGCAGAATCGAGCTGGTAACGCCGCCATTCGGTCTGTGCCGCCAGTGCTTCCAGCGCGCGACGGTTGCCGCCGGAAAGATCAAAGACGTAGCTCACCCCAACCCCTGCGTTGTACAAGTCGTAGCGCCGCTCGCCGCCGGGTAGCCCCATCGCAGCGCTGTTGTTCTGCAAGGTTTGCGCACCGAGCGTGGCGCTGACCTGCGGATAAAGCGTGGAGCCGCTTTGCGCGGCATAGGTTTCGCGCGCCTGTCGCAGCGTAGCCTGCGCCGCCGCGAGGGTCGGGCTGTGTGTCAGCGCGCTGGCGATCAAGGCGTCTAGCTTGGGCGAAGCGAATTGTTTCCACCAATTTGCGGCCACGGCATGGTCTGAGATGAAGTGCTGTGCGCCACCCAGCTCGCCTGGCGCGGAGGCTGTGCGTGCGGGCAGTTTGCCGATGGTGTAAGACGCTGTTTTCGGGACTGTCGGCGCTTTGAAATCAGGCCCGGCAGCGCAGCCTGCCAGCGAGGAAGTGCAGATGATGAGCAGCCAGAGCTGCAGCGTCTGGCGAGGGGAGGGTGCAGTCGTCATGTCAGGCTTTCGGCTGGAGGTTGAGCCTTATCAGGCTTGGCATGAAACTCGACGTAAAAGCGCACCGGACCGATGGGCGCCACTTCATGCGGTACGGTCGGCTCGACGATGCCG
The DNA here is from genome assembly GCF_057473305.1 of Thiomonas sp. TH-17. Lineage (NCBI taxonomy): Bacteria > Pseudomonadati > Pseudomonadota > Betaproteobacteria > Burkholderiales > Thiomonas > Thiomonas sp. TH-17. The sequence goes on along the minus strand of NZ_JBYCKI010000108.1, from coordinate 1,622 downwards.
GGCTTGTCGGGCGTGAGCAGGCGCCGCTCGGGCGCGGGCGCAAGGATGCGGTATTCGAGCAAGCCCTGGGTGACGTGGATCACGCCCCATACCCCGGGTTTGGTGGTGTGTTCCTTGAGCAGCCCCTTCGGTATCGTGGATTCGGTGAACTCGGGGGTGCGGCGATAGGGGCGCACGTCTGCAGGCAGGCTTTTCAACATGTGGCTTCTCCTCTCTTTGCGGTTCAGTCAAAACCGCGACCTTCGCCGACTTCCTCGTGGGTCACGCCGTCGCGGATGTGATAGATACGCTTGAAGGTGGGGATGATTTTTTCGTCGTGGGTGACGACGATGACGGCGGTCTGGTAGCGCTGCGCCATGTCGTTGAGGATGCGGATAACGGCCAGCGCGCGGACGCTGTCGAGTGGTGCGGTGGGTTCGTCGGCGAGGATGACGGGCGGATGATTGACCAGCCCGCGGGCGATGGACACGCGCTGCTGTTCGCCGCCTGAGAGCTGCACTGGCATGGCCTTGGCGCGGTGCTGCACATCGAGCGCGGTGAGCAGTTCCAGCGCGCGGGCGCGGGCCTCGGCGTTGGGTCGCCCGGCCAGCATGGGCAACAGGGCGACGTTGTCGGTGACGTCGAGAAACGGAATGAGGTAAGGCGCCTGGAACACGAAGCCGATCTTGTCGCGGCGCAGCGCGCGCAGGTCGCGGGTTTTCCAGCCGTCGTCGTAGATGACTTCATCGCCCAGGGTCATGCGCCCGGCGGTGGGTTCAATCACCGCGCCCAGACATTTGAGCAAGGTGCTCTTGCCCGAGCCGGACGGCCCGACCAGGCCGACCACTTCGCCCGGCGCGACCTGCATGGTCACTCCCTTGAGCGCGTCCACCGCAGTGTCGCCGCTGCCGTAGCGTTTTTTCAGGCCGTCGATGCGGATGCCTTTTTCAGCCATCTCAGCCTCCAATCGCTTCGGCCGGATCGACCTTGAGCGCGGCGCGGATCGCCAGCACGCTGGCCAGCGCACAGATCACCACCACGGCGAGCAGCCCCTTGACCGAATCGCTCGGCAGGAGCAGCACGTATTTCGGAAAGATCGGCGCCCAGAACGTGGCGGCGATCTTGCCCACCGCGAAGCCGATCAGCCCGAGGCCGATGGCCTGCTGCAGAATCATCGCGGCGATGGTGCGGTTGCGCGTGCCGATGAGCTTGAGCACGGCGATTTCGCGGATCTTGCCCAGCGTCAGGGTGTAGATGATGAAGGCGACGATGGCCGCGCTGACGACGGCCAGAATGACCATGAACATGCCGATCTGTCGGGATGCGGTGGCGATGAGCTTGTTGACCAGAATGTCTTCCATCTGCGCGCGGGTGAACACGGTCAGCCGCTTCCAGCGACGGATGGGCGCGGCCACTTCTTCGGCGGTGTAGCCGGGCTTGATGCGCACCAGCACCGCGTTGACATAGTTGTTGGTGCTCTGCGAGGCGATCACCGCGTCGAGCAGGCCGGGCACGCCGGGGCGGTTGAACGCCGGGCTTTCCGCGGTGCGACGGCGCTGCTGCAGGATGGCCTCGTTGTCCTTCAGGAATTGCGCCTGCTGCGCGTCTTTCAGCGGAATGAACACCATCGGGTCGCCGCTGGA
>NZ_JBYCKI010000107.1:0-4602 GCF_057473305.1 Thiomonas sp. TH-17 | reverse complement strand
TCTGGTTCATCCTCGGCGGCTTTGTCATGGGCCTGGCCTGGTGGTTCACCGCGCTGATCTGCGCCATCACCATCATCGGCATTCCCTGGGCGATTGCGGCGTTTCGCATCGGCGCCTTCAGCTTCTGGCCCTTCGGCCGCAAAGTGGCGGACAAACCCGCGGGCACGCTGGGCAGCGGCATCGGCGCCCTGGGCAATCTGGTCTGGGCGATTCTGTTCGGCTGGTGGCTAGCGCTGGGACACCTGGTTTCGGCGGTGCTGTGCGCTATCACCATCATCGGCATTCCCTTCGCCCTGCAGCACATCAAGCTGGCCGGTCTGGCCTTCTTCCCGTACGGCAAGGAGATCGTGCCGATTAACTGACAGGACCCGGGCCAAGGAGTCTGTCGGGCTTGAGGCGTGTAGAGCGGAAAAAGGATGAGCGAATAGCTTGTGGCGGTGGTCAACGCTTGAAGTAACCGCGCAAAGAGCACGCAGCAGGGTTTTTCCCCGGTGAACTGAATGGTTAGAGCGCTTTCTTGCCGTGAAGCAATTCGTGACAAAAAGAGCATACGGCCATGAGATCTGATGGCAACTCTTGGCCAATCCGCTCATATGTAATGTGGTGGACTTGAGTGGCTGGATAGTGCTCGCAACACTCACAGATACCGTTAGCTTTTCGTATTGCCGCATTGCGCTTCACGTACCAAAGTTTTGAGGACAGATACGCTTGATACTCAGCCTCCAAGGCGGGCTTGATGGCATGAAAAGTAGCGACGTAAGAAGCCTGCTTGCGTGCGTACCACATTGGCTCAAGCTCGTTGTCGAAGGGTGGCGCCTCAAAGCCGTTTAGCTCGGTTATAGCCTCGCCTCTGGCTATTGCCTTCCCAGCGTGTCCGCAGCGTGTGCACTGACGATAAAAGGTTGGCCGACCGTCCTTAATAATGCGTAACCGGAGCTCACGCGCGGAATGCACACATGAATACTCCGCCTCTATCGCGGTATACGCCTCTCGCTTGATGGTGAATGCTGGCAACTAAACGCCTCCTACGCTCTTACGAATGGAGTTAAGCGGCGTCGAAGCCCTCTGCTTGTCACTCCACAAGTCCGTGCACTGGGGGAGATAAAACCCGTCCAACCCATTTCGGCAATTCCAAACGCCTAAAAATTCAGCCGCGACCGATGCCGTAGTAGCGCAGGCCCGTGCTGCGCACGAACTCCGGGTCCCAGATATTGCGGCCGTCGAATACCACGCGGTCGCGCAGGGTGGCTGCGAGAGAGGTGAAATCGGGCGAACGGAAAGCATGCCACTCCGTGATGACCACTAGCGCATCCGCCCCGCTCAGCGTGGCGCGGGCGTCGGCGGCAAACTCCAGTGCGGGATGCTCGGGCAGCAGGCGCCGCGCCATTTCCACCGCCACCGGGTCCCAGGTCTGCACTCGCGCACCGGCCTGCAGCAGCGCGGTGATCAGGTCCAGACTGGGCGCGTCGCGCATGTCGTCGGTGTTCGGCTTGAAGGCCAAACCCCACAGGGCGATGGTCTTGCCAGCCAGCTTGCCCTGATAGTGGTCGCTGATTTTCTCGAATACCCGCAGCTTCTGCCGCTGGTTGACCGACTCCACCGCCTCCACCAGTTCGGCGTGCAGCCCGAGTTCGCGCGCGGTGTGCGCCAGGGCCTTCACGTCTTTGGGAAAGCACGAGCCGCCATAGCCCGCGCCGGCGTAGAGAAAATGGCTGCCGATGCGGTGATCGACACCGATGCCCTTGCGAATCTGTTCGATATCGGCCCCGACCGCCTCGGCAATGCGCGCCAGTTCGTTCATGAACGAGATGCGCGTGGCGAGCATGGCGTTGGCGGCGTACTTGGTGAGCTCGGCGCTGGCGGCGTCCATCACCATGATTTTTTCGTGATTGCGGTTGAACGGGCGGTACAGCTCGCGCATGGTGGCGATGGCCTGCGGGTCGTCGCTGCCCAGCACGATGCGGTCGCCGCGCGTGAAATCTTCAATGGCGGAACCTTCCTTCAAAAACTCCGGATTGCTCACCACACCCAAGCGATGGCTCACCCCGCGCGCGGCCAGACCGGCCTCGGCCAGCGCGCGCACCTTGGGAATGGTGCCCACCGGCGCGGTGGACTTCTGCACCACGACCAGCGGCCCGGTCATGGCGCGGCCGATTTCCGTGGCGGCGCCTTCCACCTGCGACAGATCGGCCTGACCATTGGGCAGCGACGGCGTGCCCACGGCGATGAAGCACACCTGCGAATCGGGCAGGCCTTCGGCGATGCTCGGGCTCAGGGTCAGACGGCCCTGCTCGATGTTGCGCCGCACCAGATCGCTCAGACCCGGTTCGTAGAACGGCACCTCGGCCCGGTCGCGCAGCGCGGACAGGCGGTCGGCATCGCGCTCGATGCAAGTGACCTGATTGCCCACGTCGGCAAAACACGCTGCGGTCACCAGACCCACATACCCCGCTCCTATCACTGTGACGCGCATAACCGGCTTTCTCGTAATTTCATGATGGAGTGCTATTTTGCAGGAAGTGTTTCGCCAGCGGCGTGACAGAACGGCGTGGCGCGTTGCATCTGCGTGTTGCATCTGCATACCCGGCCGACTTGATGCGCATCAAGTGCCATGCTGCACTGCGACATTCAAATGGAATGATCTGTCAAGGAGAAGCGATATGAGCCCACCCCGAAAACCAGCGCTTCGCTCGGCTCTCCCCACAAGGGGCCAGAAACTCTTGGTGCGGCCCGGCGAGTTTGCTGATAGCCAGCTCCAAGCTCCAAGCCGCAAACCGCACAAATTGCGGACTGCCGCCCCGGCAACCGCCACAACGCCCTTGCCAGTGAAACAAGCCGTGAACAAGGCCGCCGGATCGCCGCCCGTGACCCCCGCCAATGCCGTAGCCGACGTTCCGGCTCGCGCGCCGAGAGCAGTCGCCGCGCCCAGCATCCCCCTGCCTCCCGCCGACGCGCAAGCGCTCACCCCGCCCGACCGCGAACAGGCCATGCGCGAGCTGATCGACCGGGCGCTGCACGCTTTCACCGCCAAGGCCACGCTCGGCCTGTCGCCCGCCGCGCTCGGCCTGGCCTTTGCCGACTGGGGCATGCACATGGCGGCCTCGCCCGGCAAACAGGCCAGCCTCGCCGCACAGGCGCTGGAGATGCAGGGACGATGGCTGCGTTATGCCGCCGAATTGGGCACGCACGCCCTGCGCGCCGACCGCACGCCCTGCCCCGACTGCGTCGCCCCCACCCCCAACGACCGGCGCTTCAGTGCGGCGCAGTGGCAGCAGTTTCCGTTCAATCTGCTGGCCCAGCGCTTTTTGCTGCGCGAACAACTCGTCGATGCCACCGCCCACGGCGTGCGCGGCGTGTCGCCGCACCACGAGCAGGTGGTGGCCTTCATGGCCCGGCAGTGGATGGACATGCTCTCGCCCAGCAACTTTTTCTGGACCAACCCTGAGGTGCTGGAGCGCACCCTGAGCAGCGGCGGTGCCAATCTGGCGCAAGGCCTGCGCAACTGGCTCGACGATGCCCAGCGCCTGCTCGACAAACGCCCGCCCGCTGGCGTGGACCAGTTTCGCCCCGGCCACGAGCTTGCGGCGACCCAGGGCAAAGTGGTGCTGCGCAACCGCCTGATGGAGCTCATCCAGTACAGCCCGGCCACGCCCAAGGTGCAGGCCGAGCCGGTGCTCATCGTGCCAGCTTGGATCATGAAGTACTACATCCTCGACCTGTCGCCGCACAACTCGCTGGTGAAGTTTCTGGTCGATCGCGGTCATACGGTGTTCATGTTGTCGTGGAAAAACCCGGGCGCAGACGAACGCGATCTGGGCATGGAAGACTATTTGCACCTCGGCCCCTTTGCCGCGCTCGATGCGGTGACTTCCATCCTGCCCGGCCGCAAGGTGCACGCCGCAGGCTACTGCCTGGGCGGCACACTGCTGTCCATCGCGGCCGCAGCACTGGCGCGGCGCGGCGACGAGCGTCTGGCCAGTGTCAGCCTGTTCGCGGCGCAGACCGATTTCACCGAAGCCGGCGAACTCACCCTGTTCACCGACGAAAGTCAGATCAGTTTTCTCGAAGACCTGATGTGGTCGCAGGGCTACCTCGACACCACGCAGATGGCCGGCACCTTCCAGATGCTGCGCTCGTCCGACCTGATCTGGTCGCGCCTGATGCGCGACTACCTCATGGGCGAGCGCGCGCCGATGAACGACCTCATGGCCTGGAATGCCGACGCCACCCGCATGCCCTATCGCATGCACAGCGAATACCTGCGCAAGCTCTACCTGCGCAACGCCCTGGCCGAAGGGCACTACGCCGTCGATGGCCGCCCGGTCGCGGTGGAAAACGTGACCGCGCCCTGGTTCGTCGTCGGCACCGAGACCGACCATGTCGCACCGTGGAAATCGGTCTACAAGATTCACCTGCTGGCCGATTCCGAAGTCACCTTTGTGCTCACCAGCGGCGGGCACAACGCGGGCATCGTGAGCGAGCCCGGCCATCCGCACCGCCATTACCGCTGGGCGCTGCACCCCGGCGGCCGCCCCTACACCGACCCGGCGCACTGGGTGCAACTGGCGCAGGCCGAAGAAGGCTCCTGGTGGCCGCGCTGGG